>NZ_BAABDO010000026.1:0-67087 GCF_039539665.1 Actinomadura keratinilytica | reverse complement strand
CTTCCTAAGACCGCTTGGCCTCCGACTTGCGCCGCGGCGAGCGCCACGGGCGCGGTGCCCGCGGGGGCGGCGGCGGTCAGCGCCACGGCGGCGGCGACCGCGCGTCCAAGCAGCAGCAGCAGAGCCAGGAGCAGTCGGCGTCGGCCGCCGAGTCCGCTCCCAGCGGTGAGGGGAGCTGATCGACCATGCTGATCCCCCGGAAGGTGAAGCACCGCAAGCAGCACCACCCCAAGCGCAAGGGGCTGGCCAAGGGCGGCACCAAGGTGACGTTCGGCGAGTGGGGCATCCAGGCCATCGAGGGGTCGTACGTCACCAACCGGCAGATCGAGGCCGCACGTATCGCCATGACCCGGCACATCCGGCGTGGCGGCAAGGTGTGGATCAACATCTTCCCGGACCGTCCGCTGACCAAGAAGCCCGCCGAGACCCGGATGGGTTCCGGTAAGGGCTCGGTCGAGTGGTGGGTGGCCAACGTCAAGCCGGGCCGGGTGATGTTCGAGATCTCCTACCCGAACGAGCAGGTGGCCCGGGAGGCGCTGCAGCGCGCCATCCACAAGCTGCCGATGAAGTGCAAGATCGTGAAGCGAGAGGTCGGTGAGGGCTGATGGCCAAGGGTCTTACCGCCGAAGAGCTGCGCGCCGAGCCCCAGGATGAGCTGGTCAAGAAGCTCAAGGAGGCCAAGGAGGAGCTCTTCAACCTCCGCTTCCAGGCGGCCACCGGCCAGCTGGAGAGCCACGGGCGGCTGCGCACCGTCAAGCGTGAGATCGCCCGCATCTACACCGTGATGCGGGAGCGTGAGCTCGGCATCGTCACGGTCACCGAGGAGACGGAGTCCGCGGAGGGCAAGGGCGACGATGACTGACACCACGACCGGACAGACGCAGCGCGGCACCCGCAAGGTGCTGGAGGGGCTCGTGGTCAGCGACAAGATGGACAAGACCGTGGTCGTGTCCGTCGAGGACCGCGTCAAGCACCCCAAGTACCACAAGGTGATCCGGCGCACGAAGAAGTACAAGGCGCACGACGAGGCCAACGCGTGCGGCGTCGGCGACCGCGTCCGCCTCATGGAGACCCGCCCGCTGTCGGCGACCAAGCGCTGGCGCGTGGTGGAGATCCTCGAAAAGGCCAAGTGATCGAGGCCAGGTAAACCCATTGGTTCCGCCAGGCTCCTCCAGGCTCGTCCTGGAGGAGAACCGGTGTGACGAACAGGAGTTGACGTGATCCAGCAGGAGTCGCGACTCAAGGTCGCCGACAACACGGGTGCCAAGGAGATCCTTTGCATCCGCGTGCTCGGCGGCTCGGGTCGGCGCTACGCGGGAGTCGGCGACGTCATCGTCGCGACGGTGAAGGACGCCCTTCCCGGCGCGGGCGTGAAGAAGGGCGACGTCGTCAAGGCGGTCGTCGTGCGCACCCGCAAGGAGCGCCGGCGCCCGGACGGCTCCTACATCCGCTTCGACGAGAACGCGGCCGTGCTCATCCGGGACGGCGGCGACCCCCGCGGCACCCGTATCTTCGGCCCGGTGGGCCGCGAACTGCGCGAGAAGAAGTTCATGCGGATCATCTCCCTCGCGCCGGAGGTGCTGTGATGAAGATCAGGAAGGGCGACGAGGTCATCGTCATCGCCGGCAAGGACAAGGGCGCGACCGGCAAGGTCCTGCGCGTCCTCCCGCGCGAGGAGCGCGTCGTCGTCGAGGGCGTCAACCTCATCACCAAGAACGTCAAGGCCGACCAGGCGCGTCCGGGCAAGCAGACCGGCCGTGTGACGGTCGAGGCGCCGCTGCACGTCAGCAATGTCGCGCTCGTCGAGGACGGCAAGCCGGTCCGGGTCGGGTACCGCATCAACGAAGACGGCACGAAGGTCCGGATCTCGCGCCGCAGCGGTAAGGAGATCTGATTTCGATGACCGAGACCGTTACCGAGCGGCCCGTGCCCAAGCCGCGGCTGAAGCTGCGCTACCGGGAGGAGATCGCCCCGGCGATGCGCGAGCGCTTCGGCTACCAGAACGTGATGCAGATCCCCACGCTGACCAAGATCACGGTCAACATGGGGGTCGGCGAGGCGGCCCGCGACGCCAAGGTGATCGAGGGCGCGATCCGCGACCTGTCCCTGATCACCGGGCAGAAGCCGAGGGTGAACCGGGCGCGCAAGTCCATCGCGCAGTTCAAGCTGCGCGAGGGCATGCCGATCGGCGCGCACTGCACGCTGCGCGGCGACCGGATGTGGGAGTTCCTGGACCGTCTGCTGACCCTGGCGCTGCCCCGCATCCGCGACTTCCGCGGGCTGTCGCCCAAGCAGTTCGACGGCAACGGCAACTACACGTTCGGGCTCACCGAGCAGGTCATGTTCCACGAGGTCGATCCCGACAAGGTGGACCGGCAGCGGGGCATGGACATCACCATCGTGACCACCGCCAAGACCGACGAGGAGGGCCGCGAGCTGCTCAAGCTCCTGGGCTTCCCCTTCAAGGAAGCCTGAGCTTCCTGGCAGCCGGGGATCCGGCTGAGGATCGCGACAAGGAGAGCTGAGGATGGCGAAGAAGGCGCTGATCGCCAAGGCGGCCCGCAAGCCCAAGTTCGCGGTGCGCGCGTACACCCGCTGCTCGCGCTGCGGGCGTCCGCGTTCGGTCTACCGGAAGTTCGGCCTGTGCCGGGTGTGCTTCCGGGAGATGGCGCACCGGGGCGAGCTGCCCGGCATCACCAAGTCCAGCTGGTGACGGCCACCAGCCAGTAATAACCACCGGGCGCCCGCGGCCGTGCGGGTGCCCACGACCACGCCAAAGGTCCGTGGAGGAAACCGTGGCGAGGGAGGGCCACTAGGCCATGACGATGACCGACCCGATCGCAGACATGCTGACGCGTCTGCGCAACGCGAATGCGGCCTACCACGACACCGTGGCCATGCCGTACTCGAAGATCAAGGCGCACATCGCCGAGATCCTGCAGCAGGAGGGCTACATCTCCGGCTGGCAGGTGGAGGACGCCGAGGTCGGCAAGAAGCTCGTGATCGAGCTGAAGTTCGGCCCGACCCGGGAGCGTTCGATCGCCGGCATCAAGCGGGTGTCCAAGCCGGGTCTGCGGGTGTACGCCAAGAAGGACAACCTGCCCAAGGTCCTGGGCGGCCTGGGCGTCGCGATCATCTCGACGTCCTCGGGTCTGATGACCGACCGGCAGGCGGCTAAGCGCGGCGTGGGCGGCGAAGTCCTCGCCTACGTCTGGTGAGGGGGTTGTAGGACATGTCGCGTATCGGACGACTCCCCATCACCGTGCCCAGCGGCGTCGAGGTCAGGATCGACGGCCGGGAGGTCACCGTCAAGGGGCCCAAGGGTGAGCTGCGGCACACGGTGGCCGAGCCCATCGAGGTGAAGCTGGAGGACGGCAAGGTCACCGTGACCCGGCCGAACGACATCAACACCGTCCGGGGGCTGCACGGCCTGACCCGCACGCTGATCAACAACATGGTGATCGGCGTGACCGAGGGCTACCGCAAGACCCTGGTCATCCAGGGCGTGGGTTACCGGGTGCAGCAGAAGGGCAAGGACCTGGAGTTCTCCCTGGGCTACAGCCACCCGATCAACGTGTCGCCGCCGGAGGGCATCACCTTCCGCGTCGAGAAGCCGACCCAGCTGGTCGTCGAGGGCATCGACAAGCAGAAGGTCGGCGAGGTCGCCGCCAACATCCGCAAGCTGCGCAAGCCCGACCCGTACAAGGGCAAGGGCGTGCGGTACGAGGGCGAGCAGATCCGCCGCAAGGTCGGAAAGGCTGGTAAGTGATCATGGCGGGCACCAAGACCCTGGCCAGGAAGAACACCTCGGCGCGGGTGAAGGCCCGGCGGCGCCGGCACCTGCGGGTCCGCAAGAAGGTCTACGGCACCGCCGAGCGGCCTCGTCTCGTCGTGACCCGCTCCAACCTGCACATCCGGGCGCAGGTGATCGACGACGACCGGGGGCACACCCTGGTGTCGGCGTCCAGCATGGAGGCCGAGCTGCGCGCCGACTCCGGCGACAAGACCGCCAAGGCCCGCAAGGTGGGCGAGCTGGTCGCCGCCCGTGCCAAGCAGGCCGGGATCAGCGCCGTGGTCTTCGACCGCGGCGGCAACAAGTACCACGGCCGCATCGCCGCCCTGGCGGACGGTGCGCGCGAGGGCGGGCTGGAGTTCTGAGACTCATGGCCCACGAACCGCAAGACGAGAAGAGGTACCACTGATGGCAGCGCAGAGGCGCGGTGGCGGTCAGGGTGGCGACCGTCGCGACGGCCGCCGCGACGACCGCCGCGGTGGCGCCGACAAGGGCCAGTCGTACATCGAGAAGGTCGTGGCGATCAACCGGGTCGCCAAGGTCGTCAAGGGCGGCCGGCGCTTCAGCTTCACCGCTCTGGTGATCGTCGGTGACGGCAACGGCACGGTCGGCGTCGGATACGGCAAGGCCAAGGAGGTGCCCGCGGCGATCGCCAAGGGCGTCGAGGAGGCCAAGAAGCACTTCTTCAAGGTGCCGCGCATCCAGGGCACCATTCCGCACCTGGTGCAGGCGCGGGACGCGGCGGGCGAGGTCCTGCTGCGGCCGGCCAGCCCCGGTACCGGCGTGATCGCCGGCGGCCCGGTGCGCGCGGTGCTGGAGTGCGCGGGCATCCACGACGTGCTGAGCAAGTCGCTGGGCAGCGACAACGCGATCAACATCGTGCACGCCACGATCGCCGGGCTCAAGCAGCTCAAGCGGCCCGAGGAGATCGCGGCCAAGCGCGGCCTGCCGCTGGAGGACGTGGCCCCGGCCGCCATGCTGCGGGCCCGCGCCGCCGGCAGCGAGCCGCGGGCGGAGGTGGCGTCGTAATGGCCCAGCTGAAGATCACCCAGATCAAGTCGGTGATCAGCGAGAAGCAGAACCAGCGTGACACGCTGCGCACGCTCGGTCTGAGGAAGATCGGGCAGAGCGTGGTCCGGGAGGACTCGCGGCAGCTGCGCGGCATGATCCGGACGGTGAACCACCTGGTCGCCGTCGAGGAGGTCGACTGACCATGGCGACCGATCTGAGCAAGGACCCGGCCGGCGGCGAGGGCGCTCCGCTCAAGCTGCACGACCTGCGTCCGGCCCCCGGCGCCAACCGCCGCAAGGTCCGCAAGGGCCGCGGTGAGGCGTCCAAGGGCAAGACCGCCGGCCGCGGTACCAAGGGCACCAAGGCCCGCGACACCGTGCCCGTCGGGTTCGAGGGCGGCCAGATGCCGCTGATCCGCCGGGTGCCGAAGCTCAAGGGCTTCAAGAACCCGAACCGGGTCGAGTACCAGGTGGTCAACCTGGACAAGCTGGCCGAGCTGTACCCGCAGGGCGGCGAGGTGACCGCCGACGACCTGGCGGCCCGGGGCGCGGTGCGCCGCGGCCGCCCGGTGAAGGTGCTCGGCGACGGCGACATCTCCGTCGCCGTCCAGGTCCGGGCGCACGCCTTCTCCGCCTCGGCCAAGCAGAAGATCGAGGCGGCCGGCGGGTCCGCCGAGACGCTGTAAGAAGGACACCGGCACAGTGACACCGGGGCCGTTGACGACGCGGCCGAACACTCCGCGGGGGGACCTCCTCGCGCGGGCTCCCGGCCTCCGGGGCGGGGGCGACCTTCGGGTCGGTGTGGTCGGCGCCACGGCCCCGGTGTCGCGTCCTGTTAGAGTCGGGGCGACGGCGGTGGTATCTTTCGGCGTCCGCCGTCTACGACCTGTAACCGGCCCCTCGGCGGCCATGGATACACCAGTCGCGCAGGAGGAATGGTGCTGACCGCGTTCGTTCGGGCATTTCGTACGCCTGACCTGCGTAAGAAAATACTCTTCACGCTTTTCATCATCGTGGTCTTCCGCATCGGGTCGGTGCTGCCGTCCCCGGGCGTGAACACCGAGGTCCTGCGCGAGACGGCCGACGCGGCCAAGCAGAGCAACCAGCTCTACGGCCTGGTGGACCTGTTCAGCGGCGGCGCGCTGCTGAAGCTGTCGGTGTTCGCGCTGGGCATCATGCCCTACATCACCGCCAGCATCATCCTGCAGCTGCTGACCGTGGTGATCCCCAAGCTGGAGGCCCTCAAGAAGGAGGGCCAGGCCGGCACCACGAAGATCACCCAGTACACCCGGTACCTGACCGTGGGGCTGGCGATCCTGCAGGCGACCGGCATCGTGGCGATGGCCAGTACCGGGCAGCTGTTCCAGGGGGCGGCGACCAGCGGTGACGTCCTCTACAACAACGACCTCACCACGATCATCACGATCGTGATCTGCATGACCGCGGGCACCACGGTCATCATGTGGCTGGGCGAGCTGATCACCGACCGCGGCGTCGGCAACGGCATGTCCATCCTGATCTTCACCCAGGTGGTCGCGGTGTTCCCGGCCCAGTTCTGGGCGATCTACCAGGGCCAGCCGGAGGACCGCCGGATCTTCGTGTTCTCGCTGGTGATCCTGGTGGGTCTGGCGATCATGGCCGGCGTGGTGTTCGTCGAGCAGGCCCAGCGCCGCATCCCGGTGCAGTACGCCAAGCGGATGGTCGGCCGGCGGATGTACGGCGGCACGTCCACCTACATCCCGCTGAAGGTCAACCAGGCCGGCATCATCCCGGTCATCTTCGCCTCGTCGCTGCTGTACCTGCCGGTTCTGGCCACGCAGCTGTGGCCGGACACCAAGTGGCTGCAGAGCATCTCGCCGTACCTGCAGACGGACAACCCCTGGCACATGGCGGTGTTCTTCGCCTTCATCATCTTCTTCACGTACTTCTACGTCGCCATCACCTTCAACCCCACCGAAGTGGCCGACAACATGAAGAAGTATGGTGGGTTCATCCCGGGTATTCGTCCGGGCCGGCCGACCGCCGAGTACCTCGACTATGTGCTCACCAGGATCACCACGCCCGGCGCGCTGTACCTGGGGCTCGTCGCCCTCATCCCGATGGTGGCGTTCTCGCTGTTGAACGCCACCCAGGACTTCCCCTTCGGGGGCACGAGCATCCTCATCGTCGTCGGCGTGGGACTGGATACCGTGAAGCAGATCGAAAGTCAGCTCCAGCAGCGCAACTACGAGGGCTTCCTCCGGTAGTGCGTATCGTCCTGGTGGGCCCCCCGGGCGCGGGTAAGGGGACGCAGGCCCAGTACATCGCATCGCATCTGTCCATCCCGAAGATCTCGACGGGTGACATCTTCCGGGCGAACGTGAGCAGCGGCACCGAGCTTGGCCGGAAGGCCAAGGCGTACATGGACCGCGGCGACCTGGTCCCTGACGAGATCACCATCGCCATGGTGCGCGACCGGTTGGCGCAGGACGACGCCCGGGATGGCTTCCTGCTGGACGGCTTCCCGCGCAACGTCCCGCAGGCGGAGACGCTCAAGAAGATCCTGGCCGAGTGGGATGCCCGCGTGGACATCGTGCTGGAACTCGTGGTCGACGAGGACGAGGTGGTGCGCCGCCTGTCCGGTCGCCGCACCTGCTCGCGCTGCGGTCGCATCTGGCATGTCGACTTCGACGACAAGCAGGACGACATCTGCGACGACTGCGGCGGCGAGCTGTTCCAGCGCGACGACGACCGCGAGGAGGTCGTCCGGCACCGGCTGGAGGTCTACCAGGAGCAGACGGCGCCGCTGGTGCAGTTCTATGCCGATGAGGGCATCCTGGTCGGCATCGACGCCACCGGGCCGATCGAAGAGGTGACCAACCGGGCGCTGGCGGCGCTGCGTCCGCTGGACCGGTGACCCTTCGAGGCTAGGGCAGTACGCGCGTTCCGGCGTACGCGCGCGTCCGTCGCAGCGGCGGCGCGCGCGTACGCTGGACGCATGCCCCCGAAAGCGATCGAGGGCGGTCAGAAGGGACGGCGCCCCGGTCCGGCACCGGCGCGCGCCCCGCACAGGTAGGCAGGCCGCGCGGGCGGTTGCGGTGCGCGGCACAGGGAGTGGCATGTTCCGATGGCGTAGGCCCGCGATCCAGATCAAGACGCCCGAGCAGGTCGAGCTGATGCGGGAGGCGGGCCTGCTGGTGGCCCGCACCCTGGAGCTGCTGCGCGAGGCGGTCAAGCCGGGCATCACCACGATGGACCTGGACGTGCTGGCCGAGACGCACATCCGCGACCACGGCGGGGTGCCGTCGTTCAAGGGCTACCACGGCTTCCCGGCGACGATCTGCGCGTCGGTGAACGAGGAGATCGTGCACGGCATCCCGCGGGCCGACAAGGTGCTGCGGGACGGCGACGTGATCTCCATCGACTGCGGCGCGATCGTGCACGGCTGGCACGGCGACTCGGCGGTGACCGTCCCGGTGGGGGAGATCTCCGCCGAGCGGCGGCGGCTGCTGGAGGTCACCGAGGCGGCCCTGTGGGCCGGTCTGGCGGCCGGAGTGGTGGGGGCGCACCTGACCGACATCTCGCACGCGATCGAGTCGCACATCCGCTCTCAGGGCCGCTACGGCATCGTCGAGGGGTACGGGGGGCACGGCATCGGCACCGAGATGCACATGGACCCCCTGATCGCCAACCACGGCGAGCCGGGGCACGGGCCGGTGCTGCGGCCGGGCATGTGCTTCGCGGTCGAGCCGATGGTCAACCTCGGCGGCAAGGACACCCGGGAGCTGGCCGACGGCTGGACGGTGGTCACCGTCGACGGCAGCGTGTCGGCGCACTTCGAGCACACCTTCGCGGTGACGCCGCAGGGCCCGCGGGTGCTGACGGCCATTGACGAGGGTCGGGAGTGGCTGGCCAAGCTGACGGGTAGTAGTACTTCCTGAGAACCGCGAAGGGGCTGGCATGCCGCCGAACCCTGACATCCGCGCCTCCGACGCCGACCGCGACCGGGTGGCCGGGCTGCTGCGCGAGCATTGCGCGCAGGGCCGCATCACCGTGGACGAGCTGAACGAGCGGCTGGAGATCGTCTACGCGTCCAAGACGCTGGGGCAGCTGCAGGAGGTCACCGCGGACCTGCCCGAGGAGGACCTGTACGAGCTGCCCGTCCCCGAGTCGCAGCGCGCCGCCGTGGAGCCCGTGCGCACCCCGGGCGTCATGGAGCGGCACGGCCGGGAGGCGTGGGCGGCGTGGGCCGCCGTCAGCACGATCAACCTGGGGATCTGGCTGCTGCTGGCGGTCACCGGCACCATGGTCTACCCGTGGTGGATCTGGGTGGCGGGGCCGTGGGGCGTGGTGCTGCTCGTCACCACGGTGCTGGGGCGGCGGCGCTGAGCCCGCGCCCTGGGGCGTCCTGCGAGGGGCGCGGGGTCATTCCACCTGCATGAGCGGCCGGTAGTTGCCGGTCGGCACGAAGTGCGTGGTGGCCGTGCCGTCGGCGACGAGGTGCACGGCGAATCCGGCGGGTTCCCCGGTCAGCGCGGCGCGTCCCGGGCGGGTCATGTCGAGGAACAGCTGCCGGTAGGTGCTGGGGCAGGTGGTGCCGACCGTCCCGGCCAGCGACCCGACGGTGCCGCGGTGCACGTGCCCGCTGATGACGCGCACGACCTGCGGGTGCCGCGCGATGATCTCGGTGAACTCGGCGGTCTGGGCGAAGCGCATGTCGTCGATGAACCGGATGCCGATCGGGTACGGGGGGTGGTGCGTGGCCACGACGGTGGGGGTGTCGGGCCTCTCGGCCAGCGTGCGGTCGAGCCAGGCCAGGCGCTCCTGGTCCATGGACCCGTGCGACTTGCCGGGGACGCTGGTGTCGCAGCACACCAGGCGCGCGTCGGCCACGTCCACGGCGTACTGCACCGGGGCCTGGGGCTCTCCGCCGGTGGCGGCGACGGCGGGGTGGTCGCTGAACGCCTTGCGGAGGGCGTCGCGGTCGTCGTGGTTTCCGGGCAGCGGGTAGACGGCCATCGGCAGGGGCGACAGCAGCGCGTGCAGCCGTTCGTACTCGGCGGGCCGCCCGCCGTGGGCCAGGTCGCCGGTCAGCACCACGGCGTCGGGCCGCGCGGGCAGCGCCAGCAGGCTCGACACCGCCGCCCGCAGCGCCCGCACCGGGCCCGAGGCGTCGTCGACCGCGCCGTCCCGGCCCGCCGCGAGGTGGATGTCGCTGAGCTGCGCGATGATCGCCATTCGTCCCCCCTCCTTCCGGCATACCACGAAGCGTCCGGACCGCCGTGTGGCGTCCGTCTCCCGTGCCGGCCTGTGTTGATCTTGTCCGCCGTCCGACCGCCCTGTCGAATCGCGGTCCGGAGAGGCGGGGCATCCCACCGTGTGATCGTCCGGCCGGGTGCGCGCCGGGGCGGGCCCCCCAGGTGCAGGAGGCGGGCGTTCGGCCGTGAGACGGCGTCTCAGGGTCGCTCAAGGGGTGCTCAGGGAGGCGAAAGGTCGGGCGGTGGCGCTCTTCAAGCGACCTGGGCGATCACGGCCGACAGCGCGGAGGTGACGTCCTCGGGCGCGGGGGCGATGTCGGGCACGATGTCGCGCAGCGCCAGCCAGCCGTTGATGGCCTGGGCGGTCGGCTGGGCCTCGCGCAGCTGCGGGTCGTCCACGCCGTACCAGGCGGCCACCTTCGACCAGCGCCACAGCCGGTGGCCGGCCGACGACATCTCCGCGGCGGGGAACCCGCCGGGGCCGCGCGCGCCGGTGATGGACAGGCGCACCGAGTCGGGGGAGCGGCCGACCCGTTCGGCGATGTCGCGGATGGTCAGCAGGGGGTCGGCCTCGACCCGCTGCACCCGCACCCCCGGGGCGGCCTCCTCCACGTGCGCCACCACCTCCATGATCGCGGCGGCCAGCGTGGGGCCCGGCCAGGTGCAGTGCGCGCTGCCCGGCCGGTCGGCGTGCTGCGGCTCGGTGATGATGGACACGGTGACCAGCCCGCGGGTCCGGTCGAACAGCGGGTCCAGCTCCTCCTCGTAGAGGGGACGGCTCAGGACCAGCGCGAAGTCATAGCCCGGCATGCCGAGCCCCTCTCTGTGCTCCGCGCCTCTGATGTCACGACCGACGCTCCTTCGATCCCCGCCCACCAGCCCCCATCACGTGACGCCTCCCTCAAGGATCCCTTATGGAAAGGTACAACGGGCGGGCGGCGATATGCTTGTGCGGGAGCAGTGTCGGGGTCCCGAACGCGCGCTCGTTTCGCATTCGCGGCCTCGGTGCCGTAGACTTTCATGCCGGTCCACCTTCCGGCCGCCTTCCACCCATGCCTCAGTGCCTTTGGTGCCCTGGCGACGGGCCGCGGTCGTGTGTCGCGCGGCGACGCCGGGCCGATTCCGATGAACCGATCAGCGAAGCGCGGAGGACATGCCCAAGAAAGAAGGGGCCATCGAGATCGAGGGCACCGTCGTCGAGTCCCTCCCGAACGCCATGTTCCGAGTGGAGCTGGACAACGGGCACAAGGTGCTCGCCCACATCAGCGGCAAGATGCGGATGCACTACATCCGGATCCTGCCGGACGACCGCGTCGTCGTGGAGTTGAGCCCCTACGACCTCACGCGCGGTCGGATCGTCTACCGCTACAAGTGAACCCGTCCCACTGAGGTTGCCTCTCCCGCGTGTGGCGGCGCGGGGGTGACCCTGGCAGTAGGAGACCCAGTGAAGGTCAAGCCGAGCGTCAAGAAGATCTGCAACAAGTGCCGGGTGATCCGGCGCCACGGCCGGGTCATGGTCATCTGCGCCGACCCGCGCCACAAGCAGCGTCAGGGCTGACGGCCCGGGCGCGCCGCCCCGCCCGCCGGGGCGCCGCGCGCGGGGAACAGTCCACATCTGAAGACAGCGCAGCGCGAGCCTTCACACTCCACGCCGTACGTCTCGCCGGGACGCTTCCCCTGGGAGCCCCCTGGAGGGTCGTACGGCATGGTCGTGTGAAGGGACCCACCCCCGGACGGAGGCCGGGGCCGCCACCCGGGCAGGGTGTGAGCGGGCCGCGCCGCGTCGACACCTCCGCGACACGAAGGGAACTGCCCGAGATGGCACGCCTGTTGGGCGTCGACCTCCCGCGCGACAAGCGCGTGGAGATCGCTCTCACCTACATCTTCGGCATCGGCCGGACGCGCGCGAAGGAGACCCTGCGCGCCACCGAGATCAACCCGGACCTGCGCGTCCACCAGCTCGGCGACGACGAGCTGGTGAAGCTGCGCGACTGGATCGAGGCCAACTACAAGGTCGAAGGCGACCTGCGCCGGGAGATCCAGGCCGACATCCGCCGGAAGATCGAGATCGGGTGCTACCAGGGCATCCGGCACCGCCGCGGCCTGCCCGTGCACGGCCAGCGCACGCAGACCAACGCGCGCACCCGCAAGGGCAAGAAGAAGACCGTGGCCGGGAAGAAGAAGGCCGGCAAGAAGTAACAGCCGTCCGGGCCGCCGCCCCTTGGCCGGGGCGGACGTCCGGGTCGATGACCTCAGGAGTAGAGAGAGCAGATGCCTCCCAAGAGCCGAGCCGGCGCCAAGAAGGTGCGCCGCAAGGAGAAGAAGAACGTCGCGCACGGCCACGCGCACATCAAGAGCACGTTCAACAACACCATCGTTTCGATCACCGACCCGAACGGGAACGTGATCTCCTGGGCCTCCTCGGGCCACGTGGGCTTCAAGGGGTCGCGCAAGTCGACCCCGTACGCCGCCCAGCAGGCGGCCGAGGCCGCCGCCCGCCGCGCCATGGAGCACGGCATGCGCAAGGTGGACGTGTTCGTCAAGGGCCCGGGTTCGGGCCGCGAGACCGCCATCCGGTCGCTGCAGGCCACCGGCCTGGAGGTGGGCTCGATCCAGGACGTCACGCCCGTTCCGCACAACGGCTGCCGGCCGCCCAAGCGCCGCCGCGTCTGAGCCGGGGCAGAGGAGATCAGGAGAGATGGCTCGTTACACCGGCGCCGACTGCAAGCTCTGCCGGCGCGAGAAGATGAAGCTGTTCCTCAAGGGCAGCAAGTGCGAGGGCCCCAAGTGCCCGATCGAGATCCGGCCCTACCCGCCGGGCGAGCACGGCCGGGGCCGTCCCAAGGAGACCGAGTACCTGCTCCAGCTGCGCGAGAAGCAGAAGGCCAAGCGCATCTACGGCGTGCTGGAGAAGCAGTTCGGTAACTACTACGTCGAGGCCAACCGGCAGGGCGGCAAGACGGGTGAGAACCTGCTGCGCCTGCTGGAGCGCCGCCTGGACAACGTGGTGTTCCGGGCGGGCTTCGCCAAGTCCCGGGACATGGCCCGGCAGCTGATCCGCCACGGCCACTTCCTGGTCAACGGCAGGAAGGTCAACATCCCCTCGTACCAGGTCAGCGAGGCCGACATCATCGAGGTCCGGCAGAAGTCGCTGCCGCTGGCCCCGTTCGAGGTCGCCCGCGCCGAGGCCGGCGAGCGCCAGGTCCCGGCCTGGCTGGGGGTGCAGACCGACGGCCGGATGCGGATCTTCGTGCACGCGCTGCCGGTCCGCCAGCAGATCGACGCTCCCGTCCAGGAGCAGCTGATCGTCGAGCTCTACTCCAAGTAAGGGCTCGCTCCGGTTTCGCGCCGGGCCGGCTCGCCCGGCGCGAAACCGGACAATCGGGGTACAACTCCATCGCGGTCGTCATATAGCGGGCACCGCGGAAAGAAGGTTCCATCATGCTCATCGCTCAGCGTCCCACCCTCACCGAGGAGCAGGTCGACGAGTACCGGTCGCGGTTCACCATCGAGCCGCTGGAGCCGGGCTTCGGCTACACGATCGGCAACTCGCTGCGCCGCACCCTGCTGTCCTCGATCCCCGGCGCCGCCGTCACCAGCATCCGCATCGAGGGCGTGCTGCACGAGTTCTCCACCGTCCCGGGGGTCAAGGAGGACGTCACCGACATCATCCTGAACCTCAAGGAGCTCGTCGTCTCCTCCGAGCACGACGAGCCGGTGGTGATGTACCTGCGCAAGCAGGGCCCGGGTGAGGTGACCGCGGCCGACATCGCGCCGCCGGCCGGGGTCGAGGTGCACAACCCCGACCTGCACATCGCCACGCTGAACAACAAGGCCAAGCTGGAGATGGAGCTGACGGTCGAGCGCGGCCGCGGCTACGTCTCGGCGGCCCAGAACAAGCAGCCGGGCCAGGAGATCGGCCGGATCCCGATCGACTCGATCTACTCGCCCGTCCTGAAGGTCACCTACAAGGTCGAGGCGACCCGAGTCGAGCAGCGCACCGACTTCGACCGGCTCATCCTGGACGTGGAGACCAAGCCGGCCATGCTGCCGCGCGACGCGGTGGCCTCGGCCGGCAAGACCCTGGTCGAGCTGTTCGGGCTGGCCCGCGAGCTCAACGTCGAGGCCGAGGGCATCGACATGGGCCCGTCCCCGACCGACGCGGCGCTGGCCGCCGACCTCGCGCTGCCGATCGAGGAGCTGAACCTCACGGTCCGCTCCTACAACTGCCTCAAGCGCGAGGGCATCCACTCGGTCGGCGAGCTGGTCGCCCGCAGCGAGCAGGACCTGCTCGACATCCGCAACTTCGGCGCCAAGTCCATCGAGGAGGTCAAGCAGAAGCTGGCCGACATGGGCCTGTCGCTGAAGGACTCCCCGCCCGGGTTCGACCCGAGCGCGGCCGCGGACAACTACGGCGACGACGACTCCAGCTACGCCGAGACCGAGCAGTACTGATCCGCGAACGTCCCCCGTCCCGACGGGGCCGGGGCGCGGGTCCGTCCGTCCGGGCGGGCCCGCGCCCCGCGAGAACGAGTAACCGACACGATGATCCCGCCGCGTGCGTCACGGCGGCGGGCGACTGACGCCGGTACCTGATACGGCCGGCGCAGGAAGGACACGCGATGCCCAAGCCCACCAAGGGCGCCCGCCTCGGCGGCAGCCCCGCGCACCAGCGGCTGCTGCTGGCCAACCTGGCCACGCAGCTGTTCGAGCACGGGCGCATCACCACCACCGAGGCCAAGGCCCGGCGGGTGCGTCCGCTGGCGGAGAAGCTGATCACCAAGGCCAAGCGCGGTGACCTGCACAACCGCCGGCAGGTGCTGCGCGTCATCCGGGACAAGAGCGTGGTGCACGAGCTGTTCACCGAGATCGCTCCGCGCTACGCCAACCGCCCCGGCGGCTACACCCGGATCACCAAGATCGGCCCGCGCCGCGGCGACAACGCGCCGATGGCCGTGATCGAGCTGGTGCAGGAGCCGCTGGCCGCCTCCACCGGCGCCGCCCCGGCCGCTCCGGCGGAGCAGGCCGAGGAGAAGACCGAGGAGAAGGCCGACCTCGCCAAGGCCGAGGAGACCGCGGCCGCCGAGTCCGCGGACGAGGCGAAGGCCGACGCCAAGGAGGCCGCTGACGAGGCCAAGGACGCCGAGGGCGACGCCAAGTAAGTCCCTCGCCGGACCACGGCGGTGGTGATTTCGATCGGTATCCGATCGACACCACCGGGGCCCGCCGTCTCGCTACGGGACGGCGGGCCTGATCTTTGCCAGACTGGATCTATGGTCAGGTCAGGAGGGCGGCGGCCCGCGGGAAGATCGAAATACGACGGTGCAGAAGGGCAGCTTTCCTGACATGACCGCATTGGTACGGCTCCGCCTGGACATCAGCTACGACGGGAGCGATTTCGCGGGCTGGGCCCGGCAGCCGGGGCAGCGCACGGTGCAGGGCGTGATCGAGGACGCGCTGGCGCGCGTGCTGCGCCTGGACCCGGCGCCGGTGCTGACCGTCGCCGGCCGCACCGACGCCGGAGTGCACGCGCGCGGCCAGGTCGCCCACGTCGTCGTCCCGAGCGCCGCCTACTCGGCCATCAACGGCACGCTGCCGCGCCGGCTCGCCGGCGTGCTGCCGCCGGACGTGCGCGTCCGGCGCATCGCCCCGGCACCGGACAGCTTCGACGCCCGGTTCTCGGCGCTGTCGCGCCGCTACGAGTACCGCGTGTGCGACGACCCGGTGGGCGTCGACCCGCTGCGCCGCCGCGACGTGCTGTGGCACCCGCGCCCCCTGAACCTGGACCGGATGAACGCCGCCGCCGCCAACCTGGTGGGCGAGCACGACTTCGCCGCCTACTGCCGCAAGCGGGAGGGCGCCACGACCATCCGGCGGCTGCTGCGGTACGAGTGGACGCGCGAGGAACCCCACCTCGCGGTGGCCACGGTCGAGGCCGACGCCTTCTGCCACTCCATGGTGCGCGCCCTGGTGGGCGCGCTGCTGATGGTCGGCGACGGCCGCCGCGACATCGAGTGGCCCGCCAAGGTGCTGGCGGCCGGGGTGCGCGACTCCGCGGTGAACGTCGCGCCCGCGCACGGGCTGTCCCTTGAGGAGATCCGGTACCCCGACGACGAGGCCGCCCTGGCGCGGCGCGCCCAGGAGACCCGGCGCGTCCGCACCCTCAACGCGACCGGCGGCAGCGGCACCGCGACCGGCAGCGGTGCGGCGGCCGGCAACGGCGGTGCGACCGGCGACGGCCGCTCGGGGGAGACGGCCGGTGCGGGCGCCGACGCGGACGAGTCGTCCTCGGCGGGCGTCTCCTAGCCGCCCCCGGCGCGCCGCTACTGGCGTTGCCGGGCGCGCGCGTCGATGGGGCGCACGCCGTAGTCGATGAACTGCCGCGCCACGTTCTGCAGCACGTCCCCGGGCTGGGGGCGCCTTCCGTTGGCGTACTGGGCGTACGAGTAGATGATGTAGCGGCCGCGCACCGTGCTGGCGGCGTATCCGCCCGCGCGGTCGATGTCCTTGGTCCGCGAGCCCGCCATGCCGCGGAACCATTCGTACTTGCTGGGGTCGCCGGCACGGCTCGCCCGGAGCGCGGCCTGGTGGTTGGGCAGCACGGCGATGCCGGACGTGACGGCCACCGACCGCTGCTTGTCCAGGAAGGTGACGCGGACGACGCTGGTGCAGCCCCCGCGCTGCAGGGCCTGCGCCATCGCGCCGCGCGCGGTCAGGGCGCAGTTGTGGTTGACCGACGCCTTGTCCCGCACGTAGGAGCGGCCGCCCAGGGTGACGTTCTTGGACGGGAACGCCTCGACCAGTGCCAGCGGCTTGGGGTCGGTCTTGACGTTGTTGATGCTCGCCTGCGCCGGCAGGGAGGGCGCGGGGACCGTGGTGGCCCCCGTGGGCGTGGGGGCGGGCGCCGGCGGCTGCTGGGCGGACGTGGGCGTGCGACCGGCGGGGGCCGCCTTGCGGCCGTCGTCGCCCGAGCCGGAACCGACCAGGACGTACGCGCCCGCGGCGATGACCAGGGCGCCCGCGACGCCGCCGGCGGCCAGCAGCGCCTTGCGGTTGCCGCGCTTCTTCCCGCCCGGCGCGGGTGCGGCCGGGGCGCCTTGATCGGCGGGGGCGGCGGGGAACGCCTGCGTCGGCGCGGTGTAGCCGGGGGAGCCGAACGGCGCCGGGCCGTCGGGGCGGTACAGCGGCGTGGCGACCGTGGGCTGGTTCGCGGACGCGGCGGGCCCGGGGGCGGGCGCCGGCGGGGCCGGGATCTCGGTTCGGGGGATCGGTGCCGTGTCGTCGTCCGAGGCCCCGGTACCGGTGGGCTTGCCGCTCGGCCTGTCGGCGTCGGCGGGCTTGCCGGTCCCGGCCGTCGCGGCGTCGTCGTCGAGGCGTACGGCGGGGATGCCGTCGGGCTCGGTCTCGGCCGCGGACGGCGGTGCGGGCTGCCGGGTGGGCTGCCGGGTGGGGACGGCGCCGCGCGTGTCGACGCCCGGCGCACCGGCACCGGCGACCAGCGTGCCCGGCGCCGGGGGCGGGAGTGGATCGGTCCCAACGGAGGGTTCTGACGACTCGGACGACTCCGACGACTCGGAGGCCGCGGCTTCGGTCTTCGAGGCTTGGCTCTTCGCGGGTTCGCTCTTCGCGCGTTGAGTCTCGGCCGCGGGCTGCTCGTCGGGCCCGCTCTCGGCGTCGGTGCCGGACGCGGTCTGCGGCTTGTGCTCCGCGTCGCCGCCGGTGTCGTCGCCGATCCTGTCGCCGGTGTTCTCGTCCTCGTCGGTGGCCCACCAGGGACGCTGAAGCATGAACGGGGGCAGCCCGACCGCGCCGGGCTTGTCGGCGGGGGCTTCCTCGGACGTGTCCGGGGAGGTCTGCGCGGACGGTCTGTCGGGCTCACCGGCGGCGGGCTCGCCGGCGGCGCGGTCCGCGTTGCCGAAACTGGGCGGCGCCTCGGAGGCGGGGCCGGAGGACGCCCCCGGCTCCTCGGCGGAGTCCCTGGTCTCGTTAGATCCAGACATAAGAAGTGAGGGTATTAGTTTCCGTAGGGTTTCCCCTCGGTCTCCCGGTAGGCCAGCGCGAAGCTGAGTCCGCTGTTCTTGATGACCTGGCGGCCGAACGTGGTGACGGCCTTGTAGGAGGCCTCCGGGATCTTCTTGCCGTCCGGGCGCTGGATCCAGGTGATGACCAGGTAGTGGCCGCGCGCCTCGACGGTGCCGAGCGCCTCGCCCTTGCCGATGTTCTTGGTGATGCCCGGGCCGGTCAGCGGCCGCAGCGCGGCGCTCTTGGCGCTGGCGGCCTTGACGGCGCTCTTGGCGGCCGCCTCGGTCCGCAGGTTGAACACGCCGACCGAGCCGATGAGCGCGCCGTCGCCGCGCACGTAGGTGGCGCGCAGCGCCTGCGAGCAGCCGCCCTTGCGCAGCACGCCGACCAGCGTCGTCCCGGTCACCCGGTCGGTGCAGCTGCGCTTGGAGTCCCAGGCCACCCGGCTGTACTTCATCCCGCTCGCCTTGAAGGAGCGCTTGCCGAAGATCTCCTTGAGCGTCAGCGGGGTGGGGTCGGTGGTGCGGCTCTTGAGCTTGACCGGCTCCAGCGACGGCACCGTGGGGGACGGGGTCGGCGACGCGGACGTCTGCGTCGGCGTGGCCGGGGCGGCGGCGGGCTCGGGGTCGCCGTCGCCCTTCAGCATCGACGACACCATGAAGCCGCCGCCGACCAGCAGCAGCCCGGCGGCGGCCGCACCGCCGATGGTCAGCACGAGGTTGGGGCGGCGCTGCCGCGGCGCCTCCTGCCCGTCGGCCCCGTCGGGCGGCTCCGGGCCGTCCGGTCCGCCGGGACCGGGGCCGAAGTCGGCGAACTCGCCGTTCGGACCCGGCCCCGGCTGCTGCCCGGACTCCGGGCCGTGACCCTGCCCGAAGCCCTGGCCGCGGCCCGAGTCGTAGATCTGGGTGTCTCCCGGGGCGCCGGGCCCTCCCGGACCGTCCGGAGCCCGGCCGAAGGACGGCGCGATCGCCTGGGTGCCGGACGGACCTTCGTGCGCGGACGCCGCGGCGTGCCGCGGCCCGTCCGCCCAGGGGTCCCCCCAGGACGGCCCGCCGGGCGGAGCCTCCTCGGGACGTTCCGGTGCGGGACCGTACGGCGCGGACGGCGGCTGCCCGGGAGGCCAGCCGCCGGATTTGCCTTGATCGCCCGGATAACCCATGGCTTGGACCTTACCGTTCCTCTGCTGTGGCTCTGGATCTGCGGGGAAAGCTCGGAACCTTCGGATCACCCACCTTGACATGGGGCGGAACCGGACGCCGCCGGTTTGCGGAAGGTCGCCCGGCGAGCGGACGACGGGTGACTGCTACCGGCCGAAGTCCTGCGTCCAGTACAGGCCGCGGTCGCTCTTGGCCACGCCGACGCCGATGGTGCGCAGGCTGCAGTCGAGGATGTTGCGCCGGTGGCCGTCGCTGTTCATCCAGCCCTGCATGACGGCCTCGGGGGTGGAGTACCCCATGGCGATGTTCTCGGCCGCCGGGTTGGCGTAGCCGGCCGCCTTCATCCGGTCGAACGGGTCGTCGCCGTTCTGGGAGTTGTGCGAGAAGTAGTTGTTCGCCGCCATGTCCTCCGAGTGCTTGCGCGCGGCGGTGACCAGCTTGTCGTCCACCTTGAGCGCGCTGCAGCCGACCTTGGCCCGCTCCTCGTTGGTGAGCTTCACCACGGCGTCCTCCTGCTTGGAGAACGCACCGGAGTCCGAGCCGGAGTCCGAGCCCGAGTCCGATCCCGAGCCGGTGTCAGAGCCGGAACCGGAGTCGGAACCAGAACCGGTGTCAGAGCCAGTGCCGGAGCCTGCGTCCGAGCCGCTGTCAGAACCGGAGCCGGAGTCGGAGCCGTCGTCGGAGTCCGAGCCGGACCCCTTCTTCCAGTTCCAGTCCCAGCCCCAGCGCGACCGCTTGTCCGAGTCCGATCCGGAGTCCGAGGAATCCGAGCCGGACCCCTTCTTCCAGTTCCAGTCCCAGCCCCAGCGCGACCGCTTGCCCGAGTCCGATCCGGAGTCCGAGGAATCCGACCCGGAGCCGGGCGAGGGCGTGCCGCCGTCGTCCTCAGCGGGGGAGGACGGCGGCTTGGGCCAGTCGCCGTGCATCCGCTTGAGCGAGGGCGTCTCGCGGTTCCACCTCTCCTGCCACCGGCCGGGAGAGGGGTTCCACTGCCCGCCGGCCTGCGGGGACGGCGTGTACTTGCTCGACGCGCCGGCCAGCTGGGCGTCCTGCAGGGCGGGCGGGGCGGTGCGGTCGAGAGCGAAACCGGTGCCGACGGCGAGCGCGGAGGCGGTGAGCGACGCGGTGACGACCGCGAGCCGCATGCCCCGAGGGCGCCCGTCCTCTCGGCGGTGTTCGGGGGTGTATCGGGTCCTTGCCTTCTGTGTTGAGCGGGGAGTGTTCAGCGGGGGCTCCCTGGGTCGGGCCGGCGGTGCCGGCGTGACGTACCAGTGGCACGGCACGATAACCCCAAAAAAACCGGCAAGTCTCCCTAAAGCGGACAGATTTTACCTGGTCACGCCGGGTATGGTGATCGACACGGCCCCCGCGAGCCCCTCGGAGAAGCGCCCCGAAGTCGGGCGGAACGGGGCCTGCCGACGCCGTCCGCGCGGCCGAAACGGTCGAGGCACCTTTGCGCATAGGGCATACTGGAGGGTGGCGGGGCTGCACGACGTTCCCGCTTTGACCCGTGCCCGCGAGGCTCGATATTCTGCGGGTTCGTTGTGTCTTTGCTTGCGTCCGCCCTCCACGGCGGGCGATCGCAACCGCTAGAAGTCGACGAGGAAACGAAGGTCTACGACCGTGCGCACGTACACCCCTAAGCCCACTGACGTCGAGCGTCAGTGGTACGTCATCGATGCGACCGATGTCGTGCTGGGTCGGCTCGCCAGTCAGGTCGCGCAGCTGCTTCGGGGTAAGCACAAGCCGATCTACGCGCCGCACCTGGACACCGGTGACTTCGTCATCGTCGTGAACGCCGAGAAGGTCGCGCTGACGGGCAACAAGCGCCAGCAGAAGCGCGCCTACCGGCACTCCGGTTACCCGGGCGGGCTGCGCTCGATCGCCTACAGCGACCTTCTGGACAAGCACCCCGAGCGCGCGGTCGAGAAGGCGATCAAGGGCATGCTGCCCAAGAACCGGCTCGGCCGGAAGATGTTCGGCAAGGTCAAGGTGTACCGCGGCCCCGAGCACCCGCACCAGGCGCAGAAGCCGATCCCGTTCGAGATCACGCAGATCGCGCAGTGACCCCCCGCCGTCCGGCGCCCGCCGGGCGGTGACGCACATTCACACGGTGGATGCCGGCCACGCGCGCGGCTCCGCCGGTCGGTCGCCGAAACCATTTCCGTGGCCGCCGGGGCACCCGAAGACCGACCGGGCCCGCCGCCCTGGCCAGAAGACCCTTGGAGAATTCCGTGGACGAGCCCACCGGCTTGGAGACGCCCGCTGAGGGTGTCGAATACGACGCCTACGACGAAGAAGTCCCGTCCGAGTACAGCACGGAGACGCCGCAGGCCGTCGAGACCGGCTACCTCGGTCAGCCGGTGGCGACCGGCCCGGCCGCCGGCACCGGCCGCCGCAAGCAGGCCATCGCCCGGGTGCGGATCGTCCCCGGCAACGGCACCTGGAAGATCAACGGTCGGACCCTCGACCAGTACTTCCCGAACAAGGTGCACCAGCAGATCGTGAACGAGCCGTTCGTGCTGCTCGGCCTGGACGGGCAGTTCGACGTGCTGGCCCGCGTCAACGGCGGCGGCGTCACCGGGCAGGCCGGCGCGCTGCGCCTGGGCATCTCCCGGGCGCTGCAGGTGGCCAACCCCGACCACCGCCCGGCGCTGAAGAAGGCCGGCTTCCTGACCCGCGACGCGCGGGTCATCGAGCGCAAGAAGGCCGGTCTGAAGAAGGCCCGCAAGGCGCCGCAGTACAGCAAGCGCTGACCGTCAGCGGTGCGAGCCGTCGCACCCCGCGCACGAGATCCGGTGCGCGCCCCGGGGACATCGGGGCGCCCGGGTCGGCGGGGGCGGCGGCTCGTCCGTGTTTGCGGATCTTCCGTTCCGTCCGCGCCCGCGCCGCCGGATCGCGACTCGACGATCTTGGAGGCGGCGCAGCGGCTGCCGCGGACGGGCCGGCGCACTAGATTTGACCGCGCGGAGCGACGGGGTGCGGCCCCCGGTCGCGGGCCGCGCGGTCTCTTTTTTCTCATCGGGAGTGGAAACTGTGGGTCGTCTTTTCGGGACCGATGGCGTACGCGGGCTCGCCAACCGCGATCTGACCGCCCCGCTGGCCATGGACCTGTCCGTCGCCGCGGCGCGGGTCCTCGGCGAGGCCGGCGCGTTCACCGGGCACCGCCCGGTCGCCGTGGTCGGGCGCGATCCGCGGGCCTCGGGCGAGTTCCTGGAGGCCGCGGTGGTGGCCGGACTGGCCAGTGCGGGCGTGGACGTGCTGCGGCTGGGGGTGCTGCCGACGCCGGCGGTCGCCCATCTGACCCATGCGCTCACCGCCGACCTGGGCGTGATGCTGTCGGCCTCGCACAACCCCGCCCCCGACAACGGGATCAAGTTCTTCGACCGCAGCGGCCACAAGCTGCCCGACGAGATCGAGGACCGCATCGAGGCCGGCCTCGGGCAGGCGTGGGAGCCGCCGACCGGCGCGGGCGTCGGCCGCGTCCGCGAGGCGCACGGCGCCGTCGAGCACTACGTCGCGCACCTGGTGTCCACCCTGCCGGTGTCGCTGGCCGGGCTGCGCGTGGTGGTGGACTGCGCGCACGGCGCGTCCTGGGAGGTGGCGCCGGAGGCGCTGCGCCGCGCCGGCGCCGAGGTGATCACCATCGGGGTGGCGCCGGACGGGCTGAACATCAACTCCGGCTGCGGCTCCACCCATCTGGACGCGCTGCGCGCGGCGGTGCTGGAGCACGGCGCCGACGCCGGGATCGCCAACGACGGCGACGCCGACCGCTGCCTGGCCGTCACCGCGACCGGTGCGGAGGTCGACGGCGACCAGATCATGGCGATCCTGGCGCTGGAGCAGCGCGAGGCCGGGCTGCTGGCCGCCGACACGGTGGTCGCCACGGTCATGTCCAACCTGGGCTTCCGGCTGGCCATGCGGGAGGCCGGGATCACCGTGGTGGAGACCGCGGTCGGCGACCGGTACGTGCTGGAGGCGATGCGGGAGGGCGGCTACACGCTGGGCGGCGAGCAGTCCGGCCACGTGATCATGCGCCGGCACGCCACCACCGGCGACGGCGTGCTGACCGGGCTGCACCTGCTGGCGGCGATGGTGCGGCGCGGCGTCTCGCTGGACGAGCTGGCCAAGGTGATGACGCGGCTGCCGCAGGTGCTGATCAACGTGCGGGGCGTGGACAAGACGCGGGTCAAGACGTCCCCGGAGCTGGCCGCGGCGATCGCCGAGGCCGAGGCGGAGCTGGGCGACTCCGGGCGGGTGCTGATCCGGCCGAGCGGCACCGAGCCCATGGTGCGGGTGATGGTCGAGGCGTCCTCGCAGGAGCAGGCGCAGTCGGTCGCCGAGCGGCTGGCGGGCGTCGTCCGCACGGCCCTGGGCTGACGGCCCGCCGGGAAACGGCCTTTTTGAGGACAGCACGTCAGACGGCGGGTTTCGCGTCCCCGGCCCCGGTCAAGGGCCGGGGACGCGGCTTTTGCCATGGCGCGCCGCGGGCGCCGCGGGTCAGCTGTCGGTGATGTCCAGGCGGCCGACCTTCAGGTGCCCGATCTCCACGGTGCCCGCCTGGAGGTGCTCGACGACGGCGCGCTTGACGACCAGCCGGCCGATGGCGACCGCGCCGATCGCGAGGGCGCCCAGCGCCAGCGCGCCCAGCGCCAGCGACCCGGCGGCGTGCCCGGCGCGCACCGCCAGCCCGGTCGCCGACGCGCCGGTGACCTCGGCGCCGGTGGCGCGGGCCCCGAAGGCGCGTTCGGTGCGGACGCGCGGCCTGTCCTTGCGCGCGGGCTCGTCGTCGTTCGGTGCCTGCCCGTTGGGCGGTGCGGCGTGTTCGTTGGGGTCGCTGCTCATGGCCTTCACCCTATTGCCGCCGTCCCCGCGCCGCGCCGGGCCCGGCCTCAGCAGCGGTCGAGGAAACCGCGCAGCGCGTCGCGGTCGGCGCGGGTCACCGGCAGCGCGTACTTGCGGGCGACCGCGATGTACCTGATGCCGTACTCGCAGCGGAACGCCGCGGCCGGCTGCCACTCCGCGGGACCCGAGTCGCTCTTCTGCCGGTTCGGCACGCCCCATACCGCCAGGAGGTTGTCGGGGTCGTTGGCGAACCGCTCGCGCCGGTCCGCGCTCCACCGGGAGGCGCCCATCCGCCACGCCAGCGCCAGCGGGTAGACGTGGTCGATCTGCACCTCGGCGGGCTTGGAGCGGTCGAAGGCGATGTCCCGGCCGCTGTAGGGGTCGTGCAGCCGCCCGGAGGTCACGACGCAGTCGTCGCGCTTGCGCACCTGCCGCAGGTCGCGGGCGAGGATGTCGTTGCGCTGGTCGCAGCCGTTGCGGTCGATGTCCTTCCACCGGCCGCCGAACCGTTCGCGCGAGTAGCCGTCCCCGTCGCCTTCGGGCGCGACGCGCAGCGCGGCCAGGTCGTCGCGCGCCTTGGCGACGTCGCGCTCGGCGGGCCGCGAAGCGCCGCTCGACGGCCGTTCCGACGGCCGTTCCGATGACGAGGGGCCCGACCAGCGGACGTCCACCTGGCACCCCGTGGACGTCATGAGCAACGCGCACGCAAGTCCCGCCGCCGACCGCCGCACGCCCCGGCGCCGCCACGTCATTCCCCCACCGCTTTCTAGTTTTGAACCGCTATACCGCAATATGCCGTGATTTGACGGTATGAGGTTACGGGGTGACGGCGCGGCGGTCCGCAGCGGGCGGGATGGGGCGCCGGAGCTCCTCCGAAAGGGGGAGGAGCCGCCCGGACGTAGGACCGGAGAGTGACGTGCCGCACCGCGCGAACCACTAGGTTCGTACGCATGCCGATCATCGCCACGCAGGGACTGACGATGCGCTTCCCGCGGGTGACCGCCCTGGACGACCTCACCGTGGCCGTGGAGCCCGGCGTCGTCGGGCTGGTCGGCGCCAACGGCGCCGGCAAGTCCACGCTCATCCGCATCCTGCTCGGCCTGCAGCGTCCCACCTCCGGGCGGGCCAGCGTGCTCGGCCTGGACATCGCCCGCGACGGCGCGCGCATCCGCGAGCGGGTCGGCTTCATGCCCGAGTACGAGTGCCTGCCGCCCGACGTGTCGGCCACCGAGTTCGTCGTGCACATGGCGCGCATGTGCGGGCTGCCGCCCGGCGCCGCCCGCGAACGCGCCGCCGACACGCTGCGGCACGTCGGCCTGTACGAGGAGCGGTACCGCCCCATCGGCGGCTACTCCACCGGCATGCGGCAGCGCGTCAAACTGGCGCAGGCCCTCGTGCACGACCCGCGGCTGGTGTTCCTGGACGAGCCCACCAACGGGCTCGACCCGGCCGGCCGCGACGAGATGCTCGGCCTCATCCGGCGCATCGGCACCGAGTTCGGCATCAGCGTGCTGGTCACCTCGCACCTGCTGGGCGAGCTGGAGCGGGTCTGCGACCACATCGTGGTCATCGACGGCGGGCGGCTGCTGCGCTCGCAGGCCGTCGAGGCCTACACCGCGGCCAGCGGGTCGCTGACCGTCGAGGTCGACGAGGGCCGCGACCGGCTCGGCGCGCTGCTGGCCGACGCGGGGCTGACGGTGCGGGCCGAGGGCCGGTTCCTGGTCGTGGACATCGCCGGCGAGGACACCTACGACCTGATCCGCGACGGCGTCGCCGACCTCGGCCTGCGGCTGATCCGGCTGGAGCAGCGCCGGCACCGCATCGAGGAGGTCTTCGCCTCCGGGCCGCAGCAGGCCGCAGCCCCGCCCGGCCCCTGGCCCGGACCGCCGCAACCGCCCGGACCGCCGGGCCCGCCGGTCCAGCCCGGGGCGTACCCGTACGGAGGACCCCGATGACCACCAGCATGATCCACGACATCGGGTACCGGCACTACGAGGGCCGCCGCCTGGGCCGCGCGTACGTGCTGCGCTCGATGTACGTGCACAACCTGCGCGCCGCCTTCGGCTTCGGCCGCCCGGCCCGCGCCAAGGTCATGCCGTTCCTGCTCGCCGCGATCATGCTGCTGCCCGCGGTGGGCGCGGTGGCCGCGGTCGGGCTGGCCGACCTGGCCGACCCGCCGATCCGCTACTCCCAGTACGCGGTCAGCCTGCAGGTCATCATCGCGATCTTCCTGGCCACCCAGGCGCCGGTGCTGGCGTCCCGCGACCTGCGCCACCGCGTGGTGCCGCTGTACTTCTCGCGCCCCGTCGACCACCTGGACTACGTGCTGGCCAAACTGGGCGCCCTGGCCACCGCGCTGTTCGGGCTGATGGCGGTGCCGGTCACGGTGATGTACGTCGGCAGCCTGGTCAACAAGATGCCGCACGCGTCCCGGCACCTGGCCGACTACCTGGCCGCGCTGGCCGGGTGCGTGCTGTTCGCCCTGGTGCTGGCGGCGATCGGGACGGTGGTCGCCGCGTTCACCCCGCGCCGCGGCTTCGGGGTCGCCGCCGTCGTGGCGGTCTACCTGATCAGCGCCACGTTCGTGCTGATCCTGCAGGGGCTGGCCGAGCTGCGCACCCAGTTCGCCCTCGCCGGGTGGCTGGGGCTGTGCACACCGTTCAACCTCGTCGACACCGTGCAGGTGCGGCTGCTGGGCGCCGAGCAGTCGTCGGCCGCGGTGGCGCCCGGCCTGGGCGGCGGACTGGTCGCGCTGCTGCTGTGCGCCGTGCTGGTGGCCGGCTCGGTGCCCGTCCTGTACCAGCGGTTCCGGAAGGCGGGCCTGTCGTGAGCGAACTTCGGCTGGAGAACGTGTCCCGCTGGTACGGCAACGTCGTCGCCGTCAACGGGGTCTCGATGACGATCGGCCCCGGCGTGACGGGCCTGCTCGGCCCCAACGGGGCGGGCAAGTCCACGCTGATCCACATGATGGGCGGCTTCCTGGCGCCCTCGTCCGGCACGGTCGAGCTGGACGGGCGGCCGGTCTGGCGGAACCCGGAGGTGTACCGGTCGCTCGGCCTGGTGCCCGAACGGGAGACCGCCTACGACTTCCTCACCGGCCGCCAGTTCGTCCTCGCCATGGCCAAGCTGCACAAGCTGCCCGACCCGGCCGCCGCCGCGCGCCGCGCCATCGCCCTGGTGGAGATGGAGCACGCGCAGGAACGCGTCATCGGCACCTACTCCAAGGGCATGAAGCAGCGCATCAAGATGGCCTCCGCGCTGGTGCACGACCCGCCCGTGCTGCTGCTGGACGAGCCGTTCAACGGCATGGACCCGCGGCAGCGGCTGCAGCTGATGGACCTGATCCGCGCCATGGCCGCCGAGGGCCGCACCATCCTGTTCAGCTCGCACATCCTGGAGGAGGTGGAGCGGCTGGCCGGGCACATCGAGGTGATCGTGGCGGGCCGGCACGCCGCCTCCGGCGACTTCCGCGCGATCCGGCGGCTGATGACCGACCGGCCGCACCGCTTCCTGGTCCGCTCGGCCGACGACCGCCGGCTGGCCGCCGCGATCATCGCCGACGGGTCGTCGCGCGGCGTCCACCTCACCGAGCAGGGCCTGGAGGTGGAGGCCGTCGACTTCCAGCGCTTCACCTGGCTGCTGCCCCGGGTGGCGCGCGCCGCGGGCGTGCGCCTGCTGGAGGTCTCCCCGTCCGACGAGTCCCTCGAAAGCGTCTTCTCCTACCTGGTGAACCGATGAACGCGACGATCGCGGCGATCACGTTTCGCGCCATGCTGGGGCGGCGCCGCGCCCTGCTGCTGCTCGCCCTGCCGTTCCTGCTGCTGGCGCTGGCGATCGGGCTGCGCGCCGCCGGCGTCGCCGACCTGGACGTGTCGGTGGGCGTGCTGCGGCGGTTCGGCCTGGCCACGCTGCTGCCCCTGCTGGCGCTGATCGCCGGCACCGGCGTGATCGGCCCGGAGATCGACGACGGTCAGATCATGTACGTGCTGACCAAGCCGATCCCCCGGCGGGTCATCGTGCTGACCAAGCTGGCGGTGGCGATCGTGCTGGTGACGGCGTTCGGGGTGGTGCCGACGCTGCTGGCCGGGCTGGTGCTGACCGGCACCACCGCCCAGGTCGCCGCGGCCTTCACCGTGGGCGTGCTGGCGGGCGGCGTCGCCTACACCTCGCTGTTCGTGGCGCTGGCCGTGCTCAGCCGCAACGCCGTCACGATCGGCCTGCTGTACGCGCTGGTGTGGGAGGCGCTGCTGGGCAGCGTGGCGCCGGGGGCGCGGTCGGCGTCGGTCCAGCAGTGGGCGATGTCGGTCACCGACGCGCTGACCGGCGCGTCGGCGGTGACGTCCACCGTGCGGCTTCCGGTGGCCCTGGCGCTGCTGGCCGCGGTCGCCGTCGCGGGCTGCGTGCTGGCCGTCGGCCGCCTGCGCACGCTGCCGGTGGCCGGGGCGGAGTAGCGCGCGGCTCAGATGCGGCGCAGCCGGACGCGCTGCACGCTGTGGTCGCGGGCCTTGTGCAGGACGAGGGTGGCGCGGCCGCGGGTCGGCAGGATGTTGGACACCAGGTTGATCTCGTTGATGTCGCGCCACACCCGCTGCGCGAACGCGGCGGCCTCGTCCTCGTCCAACCGGGCGTACCGGTGGAAGTACGAGCGGGGGTCGCTGAACGCGGTGCGGCGCAGCGCGAACAGCCGCTCCACGAACCAGTGCCGGATGTCCTCGACGCGGGCGTCCACGTAGATGGAGAAGTCGAAGAAGTCGGCGACGGCGAGCGTCCCGGCGGGGGAGGGCTGCAGCACGTTGAGGCCCTCCACGATGAGGATGTCGGGGCGCCGCACGGTCTGCCGGACGTCCGGCAGGATGTCGTACTCCAGATGCGAGTACACCGGGATCTCCAGCTCGGCGGCCCCCGCCTTCATGGACTGCACGAACCGCACCAGCGCCCGCCGGTCGTAGGACTCGGGGAACCCCTTGCGGTCCATCAGCCCGCGTTCGGTGAGCACCGCGTTGGGGTACAGGAAGCTGTCGGTCGTGACGAGTTCCACACTGGGGTGCTCGGGCCAGCGCGCCAGCAGCGTCCGCAGCAGCCGCGACGTGGTCGACTTGCCCACCGCCACGCTGCCCGCCACGCCGATGACGAACGGGGTGGGCCGCACCGGCTCGCCCAGGAACCCGCTGACGGTGTCGCGCAGCCGCCCGTCGGCCATGAAGAACAGGTTCAGCAGCCGCGACAGCGGCAGGTAGACCTCCTCGACCTCGGTGATGTCGATCGGGTCGCGGACGCCGCGCAGCGCGTCCAGCTCGTCGGGGGTGAGGGGCAGCGGGGTGTTCTCGCGCAGCGCCCGCCACTGCTCTCGGGAAAGCTCCACGTAGGGGCTCGGCACGGCGTCCCATCCGCTCGTCATGGGCTGACACCCTAGCCGCCGGTCCATCGTGCCGCCCCGCCGGGGGCGGGCCGCAAGGGCGTCTCCCGCAGTTCACCGTCCGTACACGCTGCAGCCGTTCACTTTGGCATTCGCTGGTGGGGCCCATGAGCCTGCACCCAATAGGCTTGCCGCCATGTGCGGAATCGTTGGGTACGTCGGCGACCGGCCGGCGTTGGACATCGTGGTCGAGGGGCTCGCGCGGCTGGAGTACCGCGGCTACGACTCTGCCGGTGTGGCCGTCCTCGCCGACGGGAAGCTGGCCACGGCCAAGCGCGCCGGCAAGCTCGTCAACCTGCGCGGAGCGCTGGAGAACGACCCGCTGCCCGACGGGACGCTGGGCGTGGGGCACACCCGGTGGGCCACGCACGGCCCGCCCAACGACCGCAACGCCCACCCGCACACCGACTGCGCCGGGACGGTCGCGGTCGTCCACAACGGGATCATCGAGAACTTCGCCCGGCTGCGCGCCGAGCTGGACGAGGGCGGGCACGCCCTGGACTCCGACACCGACACCGAGGTCGTCGCGCACCTGCTGGAGGACGAGCTGCCGCGCGCCGGCGGCGACCTGACCGAGGCGATGCGCCGGGTGTGCCGCCGCCTGGAGGGGGCGTTCACGCTGGTGGCGGTGCACGCCGACGACCCCGACCGGGTGGTGGGCGCGCGCCGCAACTCGCCGCTGGTCGTCGGGGTCGGCGACGGGGAGAACTTCCTGGCCAGCGATGTGGCGGCGTTCATCGCCCACACCCGGGACGCGATCGAGCTGGGCCAGGACCAGGTGGTCGAGCTGCGCCGCGACGGCGTGACCGTCACCGACTTCGACGGCCGTCCCGCCGAGATCCGCGAGTACCACGTCGACTGGGACGTGTCGGCCGCGGAGAAGGGCGGCTACGACTACTTCATGCTCAAGGAGATCGCCGAGCAGCCGCGGGCGGTCGCCGACACCCTGCTCGGCCGGATCGGCGCGGACGGCCGCCTGGTGCTGGACGAGATGCGGCTGACCGACGAGCAGCTCCGCGAGATCGACAAGATCATCATCGTGGCCTGCGGCACCGCCTACCATGCCGGGCTGATCGCCAAGTACGCCATCGAGCACTGGGCGGGGCTGCCCTGCGAGGTGGAGCTGGCCAGCGAGTTCCGCTACCGCGACCCCATCCTGACCCGCACCACCCTGGTCATCGCGATCTCCCAGTCCGGCGAGACCATGGACACGCTCATGGCGGTCCGGCACGCCCGCGAGCAGCACGCCCGGGTGCTGGCGGTGTGCAACGTCAACGGCTCGACGATCCCGCGCGAGTGCGACGGCGTGCTCTACACCCACGCCGGCCCCGAGGTCGGCGTCGCGGCCACCAAGACGTTCCTGACCCAGCTGGTCGCGGTGTACCTGATCGCCCTGTACCTGGGGCAGGTGCGCGGCACCAAGTGGGGCGACGAGGTGTTCGCGATGATCCAGCTGCTGGAGCGGATGCCGGAGAAGGTGGAGAAGGTCCTGGAGACCATGGAGCCGGTGCGCGAGCTGGCCCGCTCCCTGGCGGACGGCCACTGCGTGCTGTTCCTCGGCCGGCACGTCGGCTTCCCGGTGGCGCTGGAGGGCGCGCTCAAGCTCAAGGAGCTGGCCTACATGCAGGCCGAGGGCTTCGCCGCCGGCGAGCTCAAGCACGGCCCGATCGCGCTGATCGACAAGGACCTGCCGGTCGTGGTGGTGGTGCCGCCGCGGGCCCGGGCGGTCCTGCACGACAAGATCGTCTCCAACATCCAGGAGATCCGCGCCCGCGGCGCCCGCACCATCGTGATCGCCGAGGAGGGCGACACGTCGGTGGAGCCGTACGCCGACACGCTGATCCGCGTGCCCGCCGTGCCGACGCTGCTGCAGCCGCTGGTGGCGACCGTGCCGCTGCAGGTGTTCGCGTGCGAGCTGGCCACCGCCAAGGGCCACGACGTCGACCAGCCGCGCAATCTGGCCAAGTCCGTCACCGTGGAGTGACCCGGACGGGGGCGCCGGGCGCGCCCCGCGTGCCCCCGCCACCCGGCCGCACGGCGTGCCGAGCCGCATGCCCGGCACCCGCGGCGTCCACGACCGACCCGCCCGCCGCGAGCACCCGGTGTCCGCGACCGGCTCGCCCGTGGCGGGCGAACCGGCGCCCACGACGGGTTCACCCGCGGCGGGTACCCGGTGTCCGCGACGGTTCACCCGCCGCGAGCCCCCGGCGTCCGCGACCGGCTCGCTTGCGGCGAGTACCGGAGTTCGCGCCCGGTTCGCCCGTGGCGGGTGTCCGGCGTCCGCCAGGTGCTCACCTGCCGCGCATCCGGCGTTCCCCGTCGGCGCCTGCCGGCGCCGGGCGAGGAGCGGCCGTGCGGCTTCCGCGCGCCGCTGTCTTCGGGCTGCCCGGGGAATGCCCGGGGCGGCCGGTGACGTGCCGGCGCGCGGGGGCGGTGCCGAGCGGCGGTCAGGGCTCGGCGGCTGCTTTGATCCTGGCGGCGAAGGCACGCCACTCGGCGGGGGCGAACTTCAGCACGGGCCCGGACGCGCCGAGGACGCTGTCGCGAACCCCGATCGCGCCGCCGTCGAGGCGGGCGACTTCGACGCACGTGCCGTTGCCGCCGCAGCGGCCGCTGCTCCTCCAGTGCGCCGACGCCTCCTGCTGCTGCCCCATCGCGCCTCCCGGCGAACATCCTCACAAGGGCTGGCGGCTTCATGCCGACATTGCCTTATATACCCTTTGATATACGACATGTCGCCGGACGGATGGGACAGAAAGCTGTGTCCTGCCGGTGCCGCCGTACGCGTCGACGGCACCGGCCGTGCGATCAGCGGGTCCCGGCGTCCCCGGTGAGGTCGAAGCGGCCCCGCTTGACCTCCGAGACGAACGAGCTCCACGCGGTCGCGGAGAAGCTCAGTTCCGGCCCCCCGTCGCGGGCGGAGTCACGGGCGCCGATCACCCCGCCGGGCAGCGCGGCGACCTCGACGCAGGTCGTGCTCCCGCCGCAGCGCGAGCTTTTCCGCCAGCTGCCCCTGTTGATATTACCTGACGCCACTTTGCGCCTTTCAGAAGATATATGTCCGATTCGTGATGGATGCGAATTCGCGAATACGCGTCGAGTGCCGCAGCGTCCGTCGCGGTAAACGGACTGAAACTGCGCGTCTCGATGTCCGGAGGTGTGCTGCCGGACGCCAGACACGGCGACCCTAGCAGAAATGCTCGGCGGTTTTCATGACGGCCGACGGAATCGTCCGCGGATTTGACCTTTGTTGTGCAAACCCGTACTGACCTGTGCGGACGGAGGGTCAGATGCGGCTGCGCCACATGTCCCTGGCGGCCGCCAGGTGGATGCGCGATTCCACCGGGTCGAGCGCGTCCTCGCTCATTTGCCGGTGCGCCAGCCGGGCCCGGAAGCTGACCGACTCGTCGGTCAGGTAGTCCATCGTGAGAGTCTCCGAGTAGACGATGTCGGGGAACTGCACGTCGTAGATATCGGAGAACTCCAGCAGGGTGAAGGACGGCTCCATGACGGCATGAAATCCATCCAGCGGCAGAATGCGCAAAGAAATGTGCGGCAACTCCGCCGAGCGGCGCAGATGTTCCATCTGCTCGGCCATCACCGCCGCGTCGCCGACCCGGCGGTGCAGCACCGCCTCGTCCAGCACCAGCTCCAGCCGCATCGGGTCGGGGCGCCGCAGCACCTCCTGGCGGCGGATGCGCAGCTCGATCCGGCGTTCGATCTCCTGCGGGGAGATGCGGCGGTCCAGGTAGTTCCAGCCGCCGACGACGTGCCGGGCGTACGACTCGGTCTGCAGCAGGCCGGGCACGACCACATTCTCCCACTGCAGCTCGGCGTCGGCCTCGGTCTCCAGCGAGATCAGCTGCGCGTATCCCGGGTCGAGCCAGGGGTAGTCCTCCCACCAGCCGCGCTGCGCCGCGTCCCGGGCCAGCGCGATCAGCTCGGCCCGGCGCCGCCCGTTCACCCCGTACAGCTCCAGGAGCATCTCGACGTCGCTCAGCCGCGCCCCGGTGCGGGCGTTCTCCAACCGGCTGACCTTGGCGGTCGACCAGGACAGGCGGTCGGCCACCTCGTCGCCGGTGAACCCGCTCTGCGCACGCAACCGGCGCAGCTCGGCGGCAAGGCGCTGCTGCCTGACGGACGGACGTGGGGTTGCGCTCATGCTGCGTTTACTCCGCCCCAACGAAGACCCCGAACACCTTTTGCCATTGCAGTCTGCCTCACCGGACGCCCTGAAGGCAGCGGCCGAGCCGCATTCCGGGCCTCATGGCAGTCTTGGAGGTGATCGTCGGAGCGGGCGGCGCCCCCGGACGATGATCGTGACGCGCGTGGGGGCAGTGGTACTCGCGAGGCCGTTTTTCCAGGCGAGGGCGGAGAGGAAGCTGGGGATGAGGTACGCGCACGAGGTCGGCAAGGTCCGCGCCGCGGAAGGGGCCCTGATGGCCCGGCTGCCCGAGGGGACGCTCATGCAGCGCGCCGCCGCCGGGCTGGCCGCGGTCTGCGCCCGGCTGCTGCCGCGCGTGTACGGGGCGGACGTCGTGCTGCTGGTCGGCGGCGGTGACAACGGCGGCGACGCCCTCTACGCGGGCGCCCGGCTGGCCCGCCGGGGCGCCCGGGTGACCGCCGTGCCCGCCGGTGCCCGGACCCATCCGGGCGGACTGGCCGCGCTGCGCGCCGCCGGCGGCCGCGTGCTGGACCGGGTGGACGGCGCGGCGGTGTCCCCGTCCGCGGCCGCGGCGATCGAGGCGGCCGACCTGATCATCGACGGGCTGACCGGGATCGGCGGGACGGGCGGCCTGCGCGAGCCGCACGCCACCCTGGCCGTGCTCGCCTCCCAGGCCACCGGCGTGGTGGTGGCCTGCGACGTGCCCAGCGGGGTGGACGCGAGCTCGGGCCGGGTGGACGGCGTGGCCGTGCACGCGGACGTGACCGTCACCTTCGGCACCTACAAGCCCGGCCTGCTCATCGACCCCGGTGCGGCCTGCTGCGGCGTGGTGGAGCTGGTCGACATCGGCCTCGGCCCGGACCTGCCCGACCCCGACGTGGTGGCGGCCTGGCCGGTGGACGTGCAGCCGCCCGAGCCGCGTCCGGAGTCCGACAAGTACCGGCGCGGCGTGGTGGGCATCCTGGCCGGCGGCGAGGAGTTCACCGGCGCGGCGGTGCTGTGCACGGGCGGGGCGGTGCTCGGCGGCGCGGGCATGGTGCGCTTCGCCTCCGTCGAGCGCCCCGTGGAACTGGTGCGCCGGCGGTGGCCCGAGGCGGTCACCACCGTGCTTCCCCCCGGGGTCGGCGGGGCCAAGGCCCTGGAGCGCGTGGGCCGCGTCCAGGCGTGGGTGGTGGGCCCCGGGCTGGGCACCGGCACGGAGGCCGAGTCCCTGCTCGAAGCGGCGCTGGGCACCGACCTTCCCGTCCTGGTGGACGCCGACGGGCTGACGATCCTGGCCCGCCGCCGCGACCTGCTGCGGCGCGAGGCGCCCACCGTCCTGACCCCCCACGCCGGGGAGCTGGGGCGCATCCTCGGGGTGGAGCGGGAGCTGGTCGAGGCGCGGCGGCTGGAGCACGTCCGGCGGGCCGCCTCGGAGCTGTCGGCCACGGTGCTGCTGAAGGGTTCGACCACGCTGGTCGCCGAGGAGGACCGTCCCGTCCGGGTCAACCCCACCGGCACGCCCCGCCTGGCCACCGCGGGCACGGGGGACGTGCTGTCCGGGCTGATCGGCGCGCTGCTGGCGGGCGGGATGTCCGCGTTGGACGCCGCGGCCGCCGGGGCCTATCTGCACGGTCTGGCCGCCCGCATCGCCGCTCGGGGCCCGGTCGGGGACGGGACGGGCCATTCGTCCGAGGCGCCCATCAGCGCCGGCGACGTGATCACCGCCCTGCCCGACGCCTTCCGCGCCGTGTCCTGACCGCCATACCGAAACGCATTTCCTGAATGGCGGGTCAGCAGCGAACCGATCGGCGGGGCGTAGACGTCCTCATGGGGGTAGGAAGCCGGTAGGTGTTCGAATGTGCGCTGGAACGCGCCCGGCACCGTCGCCGGGCGGGAACGGAACGCAGGATGCCGCCGTACGGGGCCGTGAGCAGGCAGGAAGGGCAGCGATATGGTCCGGCCACGGCTTCCGGCGCGGCACACTGGGGAATCATGAGCAGTCCAGCGCAGGCACGCATCGACCTGGAAGCCATCGGCGCGAACATCGCGCTGTTGCGTGAGCACGCCGGCGGTGCCGAGGTCATGGCCATGGTGAAGGCCGAGGCGTACGGGCACGGCCTGGTGCCCGCGGCCTGGGCGGCGCTCGCGGGCGGGGCCTCCTGGCTGGGCGTGGCCAAGCTCGACGAGGCGCTGCGGCTGCGGGACGGGGGCGTGACCGGGGTGCGGACGCTGGTCTGCCTCTGCACGCCGGGGGAGCCGTTCGAGCGGGCGGTCGCCGCGGACGTCGATCTGGCCGCCGGGAGCGTGCGGCTGGTCCGGGAGATCGCCGAGGCGGCGGTGCGGGCCGGGCGGCCCGCCCGCGTCCACCTCAAGGCCGACACCGGCATGTCCCGGGGCGGTGCGGCCCCGGACGACTGGGCCGCCCTGGTGGACGCCGCGCTGGCCGAGGAGGCCGCCGGCCACCTGCGCGTGGTCGGCCTGATGTCGCACCTGGCGTGCGCCGACGAGGTCGGCCATCCCGCCAACGCCCGCCAGGTCGCGGCGTTCCGCGAGATGGTGGAGCACGCCGAGAAGGCGGGGGTGCGGCCCGAGGTGCGGCACCTGGCCAACTCCGCGGCCACGCTGACGCTGCCGGAGGCGCGTTTCGACCTGGTCCGTCCCGGAATCGCCACCTACGGGCTGACGCCGGTGCCGCAGCTCGGCGACTTCGGGCTGCGGCCCGCCATGACGCTGTCGGCCGGCGCGGCCCTGGTGAAGCGGGTCGCGGCGGGCAGCGGCGTGTCGTACGGGCACACCTACCTCACCGAGCGGGACACCACCCTGGCCGTCGTCCCGGTCGGGTACGGCGACGGCATCCCCCGGCACGGCTCCAACCTGCTGGAGGTGCTGGCGGGCGGGCGGCGGCGCCGCATCGCGGGCCGGGTCTGCATGGACCAGTTCGTGATCGACCTGGGCGACGACGCCCTGGCCGCCGGGGACGAGATCATCCTGTTCGGGCCCGGCGACCGGGGCGAGCCGACCGCGCAGGAGTGGGCGGACGCGCTCGGCACGATCTCCTACGAGATCGTCACCCGCATCGGCGCCCGGGTGCCCCGGGTCTACGCGGGGCGGTCCGCGTCTCGGCCGCACGAAGGGGTCAGGCATGGGTAGCAGACGAAGGCCGGGCATCGCCGGTACCGTCGCGGGCATCGGGGCGGCGGGCGTGGGTGCCGCGGTGGGGCTGCGGCAGCTGGCCGTGGGGCGCCGCCGCCTGCGGCCCGATCCCGACGCCGGCGAGCCGTTCGGCGAGCTGCGCGGCCGTGCGCTGACCGTGCACGCCGACGACGGCCTGCCGCTGTACGTGGAGGTCGACGGGCCCGACGACGCCCCGGTCACGGTGGTGTTCTGCCACGGCTACACGCTCAACCAGGACGCCTGGCACTACCAGCGGCGCGACCTGCCCACGCCGCGTCCGGGCCTCGGCCGGCCGCGCCTGGTGTTCTGGGACCAGCGCAGCCACGGCCGGTCCGGGCGCAGCGACCCCGCCCACGCCACGATCGCGCAGACCGGCGAGGACCTGTACGCGGTGCTGCGCGCCACCGTTCCGGCGGGTTCGCCGGTGGTGCTGGTGGGCCACTCCATGGGCGGCATGTCGATCATGGCGCTGGCCGACCGGCACCCGCAGCTGTTCGGCGCCCAGCGCGGCAGGCTGCGCGTCGCCGGGGTCGCCCTGATCAACACCTCCTGCGGCGACATGACGGAGCTGACGCTGGGGCTGCCGCTGGTGCTGGCCAAGGCGCTGCGCCCGCTGGCGGGCGGCGCGATCCGCGGCCTCGGCCGCCAGGCCCAGCTGGTGGACCGCGCCCGCGGCCTGGCCGGCGACATCGCGTTCGTGGTGACCCGCAAGATGGCCTTCGCCGACAAGCACGTCAGCCCCACGGTGGTGGACTTCTTGGAGCAGATGATCCGGGCCACCCCGATCGACGTGATCGCCCAGTTCTACCCGGCGCTGATGGCGCTGGACGAGGTGTGCGCGCTGGAGCCGATCGGGCGCGTCCCGGTGCTGGTGCTGGCCGGCGGGCGGGACCGGCTCACCCCGCCCGAGCACTCGCGCCGCATCGCCGAGGCGCTGCCGGACGCCGAGCTGATCGAGGTCGGCGACGCCGGGCACGTGCTGCCGCTGGAGTATCCGGGCGTCGTCACCGGCGGGCTGCGCCGCCTGCTCGAACGCGTCCACCCCCGACACGAGGAGCGCACCGCTTGAGCGAGGAGGCAGGGCGGCGCCCGCAGGGCGCCCCGAAGGCGAGCGCGGAGACGAGCGCAGAGGCGAGCACGGGAGCGAGCGGGGGGCGCGGTTCGGGGGAGACGCCGGCGAACACCACCGTGACGGTGCGGGTGCCGAGCGCGGAGGACATGCGCGAGCTGGGGCTGCGCCTGGCCGGGGGGCTGCGCGCCGGGGACCTGCTGGTGCTGACCGGCGACCTCGGCGCGGGTAAGACCACTTTGACGCAGGGCATCGCCGAGGGGCTGAAGGTGCGCGGCCCGATCACCTCGCCCACGTTCGTGATCGCGCGGGTGCATCCGCCGCTGGCCGCGGGGCCGCCGCTGGTGCACGTCGACGCTTACCGACTGGACGGTTTCGCCGAACTCGATGATCTTGATTTGGACGCCGAGATCGCCGAATCGGTGACCGTCGTGGAATGGGGGCGGGGGCTGGCCGAGGGGCTGGCCGACGACCGGCTGGAGATCGTGATTTCCCGTTCCGGCGACACCGACGAGCGCACCGTGATGATCACCGGGGTGGGCGCACGCTGGGCGGTCGCGCTCGGCGATCTCGTTGACGAAGGATGACCACGGCGGTGGGCGGCCATTGGTGAGCCTTTTTCCATAAGTGGGGGCTCGACCACTTACGGGGCCGATGTCGTACTCTTCGGTAACGAACTCTCCATCGCGACTGACAGCTTTCCTTCGTTCGGGAGTGGATGCCGGTGAGTGGTAGCCATCGCAGCGGCAATCACCGCGCGGGCAGCGGCAGCCACCGGCGCGTCGGCCGCGACCGCCGCCCCGGACGCCGCCTGGCGGCCCTGCTGGCGGGCGTGACGACGGGCGTCGGGGTGTGCGTGCTGGCGGCGTTCGTCATCTTCAGCGGCCTCGGCGTGGGCCGCGACGGCGGCGGATCCGGCGAGGTCATCGGCAGCGGCGCCGCCGAGACCACCCCGGCCCGCGGCGAGCGCACCCAGGTCCCGGACGCCTGCGGGGTGCTGAACAGCGAGATCACCGACCGGCTCGTCCCCGGCGCGCAGAGCAACCCGGCCGACAACTACCAGGCCAGCGACCAGCAGAGCCAGTGCGTGTGGGGCGCCTACAACGGCAAGCGCAAGCGCCAGCTCACCGTGGAGCTGCGGGCGATCACCGCCGGCCAGGGCGGGCCCGTCGAGGCCGCCCGGCGCACGTTCGCCGACGAGCGCGGCGCCGACGAGTCCGGCAAGGCGCTGCTGGTGGGGCAGGAGCTCGCCGAGAAGCGCGACATCGAAGGCGTGGGCGACGAGGGCTACGTCGTCTACAGCGTCGACGAGGGCCAGGGCTCCGGCGAGGCCGTCGCCAACGTGCGGATGGGCAACGTGCTGGTCACCGTGCACTACAGCGGCGGGGACGGCGGCGACGCGCTCGGCTCGTCCGCCGCCATGGACGGCGCCGAGGAGGCCGTCAAGGGCGCCGCGGACGCCCTGGACGCGAGCTGATCGGGCGGCCGGGCCGGGCGCACGTCCCCCCGGAACGCACTACGCTTGCAGTCCGTGCTGGTCCTGGCTTTCGACACCGCCACCGCCGCGGTGACCGTCGCGCTGTACGAGTGGTCCCCCGGCGAGGGAGTCGTCCGCCGCGGGGGCGTCGAGGCCGTCGACCGGCGCCGGCACACCGAGCTGCTCACCCCGTCCATCGCGCAGACGCTGGCGGAGGCGGGCGCCGCCCCGCAGGACCTGCACGCCATCGCCGTGGGCGTCGGCCCCGGCCCCTACACCGGGCTGCGCGTCGGGCTGGTCACCGCGCGCGCGATGGGCGACGCGCTGAAGATCCCCGTGCACGGCGTGTGCACGCTGGACGTCATCGCCTGGGAGTCGCGGCGCGAGGAGCCGTTCGTCGTCGCCACCGACGCCCGCCGCAAGGAGGTCTACTGGGCGCGGTACGAGACGGCCGCGGTGCGCGCCACCGAACCGGCCGTCGGCCCCCCGGCCGACGTGCTCGCCGGGCAGCCGGCCGACCTGCCGGTCATCGGCGAGGGCGCCGCCCTGTACCCCGAGGTCCTCGGCGCCCGCGACCGCGAGCCGCTGCCGCTGCTGCCCAGCGCCGGCGCGCTGGCCGAGCTGGTGGTGACCCGGCTGTCGGGCGCGCCCGGCCCCGGCCTGGTGCCGCCCGAACCGCTGTACCTGCGGCGTCCCGACGCCCGCGAGCCCGGCCCGCGCAAGAGGGTGTCGCGGTGACCGGCGTCCGGCTGCGCGCCATGACCGCCGCCGACCTGCCGGCGGTGCTGCGGCTGGAGCGGCGGCTGTTCCCCGAGGACGCCTGGAGCGAGCAGATGCTGCGCGGCGAACTGGACGACCAGCCCCGCACCCGCCACTACGTGGTCGCCGAGGACGACGGCGGCGCGATCATCGGGTACGCGGGCCTGGCCGCCGCGGGCGGGCAGGCCGACGTGCAGACCATCGCCGTGGCGCCCGAACGGCAGGGCCAGGGCGTGGGCGCGGCGCTGCTCACCGAACTTCTCGACGAGGCCGGCCGGCGCGGCGCCGAGGCGGTGTTCCTGGAGGTGCGCGCCGACAACGACCGGGCCCGCCGCCTGTACGAGCGGTTCGGGTTCCACCGGGTCGGGCTGCGCAGGCGGTACTACCAGCCGTCCGGCGTGGACGCCATCGTGATGCGCCGCCTGCCGGACGGCCGGCCGCCCGTCGGTTTCGGCCCCGAAGGAGGGCGAGACAGATGATCCGTGACTCCGAGCCCCTCGTGCTGGGCATCGAGACGTCCTGCGACGAGACCGGGGTGGGCATCGTCCGCGGCACCGCGCTGCTGGCCGACGCCGTCGCCTCCAGCGTCGACCAGCACGCCCGGTTCGGCGGGGTGGTGCCCGAGGTGGCCTCCCGCGCGCACCTGGAGGCGATGACCCCGACCGTGGAGCGCGCCCTCGCCGACGCGGGCGTCGCGCTGCGGGACGTCGACGCGCTCGCCGTGACCGCCGGGCCCGGTCTGCCGGGCGCGCTGATGGTGGGCGTGGCCGCGGCCAAGGCGTACGCGCTGTCGCTGGGCAAGCCGCTGTACGGGGTGAACCACCTGGCCGCGCACGTGGCCGTCGACCAGCTCGAACACGGGCCGCTGCCGCGGCCGTGCGTGGCGCTGCTGGTGTCGGGCGGGCACTCGTCGCTGCTGCTGGTGCCCGACGTGGCCCGCGACGTCCGGTCGCTGGGCGCCACCGTGGACGACGCGGCGGGCGAGGCGTTCGACAAGGTCGCCCGCGTCCTCGACCTGGGCTTCCCCGGCGGCCCCGTCATCGACCGGCGCGCCCGCGAGGGCGACCGCGACGCGATCCCGTTCCCGCGCGGCAAGTACGACGACGGCACCTACGACTTCTCCTTCTCCGGCCTGAAGACGGCCGTGGCGCGCTGGGTGGAGGCGAGGGAGCGCGCCGGCGAGCCCGTGCCGGTCGCGGACGTGGCCGCCTCGTTCCAGGAGGCCGTGGTGGACGTCCTCACCCGCAAGGCCCTGCAGGTGTGCCGCGACCACGACGTGCACGACCTGCTCATCGGCGGCGGGGTGGCGGCCAACTCGCGGCTGCGGGCCCTGGCGCAGGAGCGCTGCGACGCCGCCGGGGTGCGGTTGCGGGTGCCGCGTCCCAAGCTGTGCACCGACAACGGGGCGATGGTCGCCGCGCTGGGCGCCGAGATGGTGTCGTCCGGGGTGGCGCCGTCCGACCTGGGCCTGCCCGCCGACTCCAGCCTGCCCATCGACTCGATCCGGATCTGAGCGCCCGGGACGCCGCCGGGCCGCGCCGGGGCCGGGTCAGGACTTGGCCGAGACGCCGAGCTCGGCCAGCCGGGCGGCCAGGTAGTCCTCGAACAGGGGCACGTGCGCCTCGTCCATGATCCGCCCGGTGCCCTCGGGCAGCAGGTCGAGCAGGGTGCGCACGTCCCAGTACGGGTCGTGCGGGTAGCCGCCGGACACCTGGTCGAACGACGACAGGAACCGGTCGGCGGCGGCCGTGCCGTACCGCAGCGCCATGTGCACCCGCATGTGCGCGATATCGACGGCGATCGGGCCGTAGGAGGCGTCCGACCAGTCCACCACGCCGGTCAGCCGCCCGTACGACCACAGGGTGTTGTCGGGCTGGTAGTCGCGGTGGATGAACCTGGACGGGGCCTCGGGCGCCGGCCCGGACGCCACGTCGAACGCCCGCTCCCACAGCGCCGGACGCTGCGCGTGCGCGGGCGGCCGCCGCACGTCGAGCCGGTTGTACGGCACGTACGGCGGCATGGTGGACGCGCCGTTGACCGCGTGCACCGACAGCAGCGCGGCCGCCATCTGGATCAGGTACTCGGGCAGGTCGCCGGGCGACGGCCGCGGCGGATGCCCGGCCAGCCGCTCGATGATCAGCGCGGGCGCGTCGCAGTAGGCGCCGGCCGGGTCGGCCGCCACCAGCGCCGGCGTGGGCACCTCGCAGCCCGCCAGCAGTGCCAGCGCGGCGATCTCGCGTTCGGGGGAGAACTCGGCGCCCACGCCCGGCACGGCGGGCCGCGCGGCGGCACCGCCCTCGCCGGCGGCCTGCCCGGGCGGCGGCTGCGGCAGCCACCGCCGCAGCACCAGCCGGTGCGCCGCGCCCGAGCCGCTCTCGACCAGCAGCGCGTGGTTGACGTGGGCGGCCCCGCCCGGCAGCGGACGCACCATCTTCACCACGGCGCCCCGGCCGAAGCACTCCGCCACCCAGCGCAGCGTGTCGCTGTCGGGCGGGGTGCCGACGGGAGGCCGGGGAGCCGGAGAGTGGGTCACGGGAACCATGAAAACCGATTCGGGCGTGGGTTGGCAGTGATTTTGCGAAGACGGAACGTAACAAAAAGCACGTCATCGGGAGGCGTCGCCGCGACGCCTTGCGGCCTTCGAGGGGATTCGGCGGAGGAAACGCATGTGCCGGGGCGGGGCGCCGTGGGCGCACGGGAGCGGGCGCCCCGCCGCACGAGCCGATCCTGGCAGCCGGTCGCGGGCCCTGCGCGGCCCCCGGCTACTCCTTGGCCTCGCGCCGGGGGCGCAGCAGCGCCTCGGCGAGCGCCAGCATCGTCTCCTCCAGCGTGGACAGCCGTTTGAGCATGTCCTCGTGCACCGCGTTGACCTGCTTGGTGACATCGCCGTGCACCGAATCGACCTTGCGGCCGACCTCCTCCTGGACGTCGTCGAACCGGCGGCCCAGCTCGGCGTGCACCGCGTCGGTGCGCCGGGCGACCTCCTCCTGCCAGCCGTCGACGCGCTTGGCGAACGCGTCCTGCAGGCCGCCGACCCGCCGGGTGACGTCCTGGTGGATGACGTCGACCTGCTTGGCCACGTCCTCGTGCACGTCCTCGATCCGCTTGCTCATGTCCTCGTGCACGCCGCCCACCTGCCGGGCCACCTCCGTGTGCACCGACTCGACCTGCTTGGTGACGTCGGCGTGCACCGACTCCACCCGGCGGGAGACGATGTCGACCTGCGTGGTGAACTCCTCCAGCGCGCCGTCGACCTTGCGGGTGACCTCCTCGTGGATGCCCTCGATGCGCTTGCGGACGTCCTCGTGCAGGCCCTCGAACCGGCGGGAGAACTCGTCCATGCGCTTGGCCACGTCGGTGTAGGCGGTCTCGGCGATCTGCGCCATGGCGGCCTTGACCTCGTCCCGGTCGGGCCGGGCGCGCAGCTCCTCGATCAGCGGGTGCACCGCGTCGGCCAGGTGCTTCTCCAGCGCGTCGAACCGGTCGCCGTGGTCGATCACCGGCCGCTGCGCCAGCTCGGCCAGCTTGCGGTGCAGCTCGCCGACCTCCAGGGTGGCCGGCAGCCGGTCCAGCCGCTCGCCCAGCGAGCCGATCCGCTCGTCGATGCCCTCGAACCGCCCGTCCAGGCCGTCCAGCTTGCCCGACAGCCCCTCGAGTCGGCCATCGAGCCCGTCCAGCCGTCCGTCCAGACCGTCCAGCCGCCCGCCGACGCCCTCGACCCTGCCGTTGACCGCCTCCAGCCCCTGCTCCACCCGGTCGGCCATCTCGCCGAGCGACTGGTCGACCCGGGCGGTGATCCCGCTGATCGAGTGCTCCAGCTTCTCGGCCCGGTGCCCGAGCTCGGCCAGGGACTTGTCCAGCCGGTTGAACCGGACGGAGGCCGCCTCCATGCTGCCCTGCAGCTTGTCCAGCCGCTTGGTCATCTCCTCCATGCGCTGCGACGCCTGCTGGGTGACGTCGTTGATGTGCTGCGCGGAGTCGAGCACCGCCTGCAGCCGGGTCAGCCCCTCGTCGACGTTCTCGGCGACGACGCCCACGTCGGCCCACAGCGCGGGCAGCTCGGCCACCGGCTTGACCCGCTCGCCCACCGCCTCGATGTGCTCGGCCAGGCCCTCGGCCCACTCCGGCGGCTTGCCCGCCAGCTCCTCGACCTGCCCCCGGACGCCGTCGAGCTGCCCGGTCAGCCCGTTCAGCTCCCGTTCCCGGACCTCGCGCAGCAGCCATTCCATCCCCTCCAGCCGCTGGCGGATCTCGTCCAGGACCTGCCCCTGTGAGCGCTGTTCGTAGACGTGGTCCTGCGCCGCACGGGCGAGCAACTCCCGCATCCGATCCGAGACCGGTTGACCCCCCGTCTGCAGGAAGTTGTGATTCGTTTCCACCCGATGCTCCTTCGTGTGCCGACGCGATGAAATGGCGTGCGGCATTGAATCGTGAACGCCTCACTGTAGTGGTTGCGCGGCGCCGCGATAAAGCGAACGGGAAACATTGCGGGTTCCGTGGAATGCACTTGGTTTTCCGGGCGGCGGTAACGGGGGAGAACATCCTGGGCGAGGTCATTTCCGACGGTTCACGGGCGAGCCGGGCGGGCGGCCGCCGCCGACGCCGTGACCGTGGCGCCGGGGCTGCTCCCGCCTGGGGGAGCCCAGTCTGCCGGGCCGGGGGCCGCGGCGCGGGCCGACGCGCCGGGGGCGCGCGCCCGCCCGTCAATTGCGAACGCCGCCTTTCTCCGGCCGCCCGCGATTCCCAGGATGGCAGGCGCGGCCCGGAATCGGCGCGATGCTTAGCGGACGCGATGCCGCGGCATAGGCGATTTTTTCGCTGCGCCCGGCGCGCCTCCCGGATCCGCTTGCGAACATTAAGCGGCGGGGAGATCTTTTAGTCGGCGGTGAGATCTTCGTTCATTCCCCGGCGGGGAGCGGGCGGGCGAGCAGCGCGACCGGCGCCCGGCCCACGCGGGTGAGCACGACGGTCGCCTCCGCCCCGCCGCCCCGGCGCGGCCGGGAGGCGAACCCGAGGTCGCGGCGCAACCGGTCCACGTCCACCGCCGAACCGCGCTTCTTGATCGTCAATACGCCGACGTCCCGGCGGCGCAGCTCGGCGCGCAGCCGCTTGACCGAGAACGGCAGCACGTCCTCTATCTCGTAGGCCGCCGCGAACGGCGTCGCCACGGCCGCGTCGGCGGTGACGTAGGCGATGCGCGGGTCGGCCAGGCCGCCGCCCACCTGCGCGGCCACCTCGGCGACCAGGCGCGCGCGGATCACCGCGCCGTCCGGCTCGTACAGATAGCGCCCCCACGGGCGCACGTCCGGCGCGTCCAGGCCGGGCTCGGGCGTGAGCGTCGCGGCGGGGGAGTCCGGGTCGTCCGACCGGATCACCGTCGCGCGGCGGCCCACCGCGCCGGCCAGCCCGCCCAGCCACAGCGCGGCCTCCTTGACGTCCCCGCCGACGGAGATCCACTCGGCCTCCACGCCGTTCGGGATCGCATCGTGCGGGATGCCCGGAGCCACCTTGACGCACCCGGCGGGCGCACGCGCGGCCAGGTCCAGGACGGTGCCGAGCGGCGGCTCGTACGCCCGGGGGTCGAACACGCGCCCCCGGCCTGTGCGCCGCCCCGGGTCGGCGAACACCGCCGCGTACCCGGCGGGATCCTCCAGGGTGGCGTCGCCCTCGCGGACGGACGCCAGACCGGCCAGCCCCAGCGCCTCGACGTTCGCCTTCGCCACCGCCGCCGTCAGCGCGTCCCGCTCCACGCCCTCCCCGCGGCACCCCAGCCGCGCCCGGGCGATGAGGTCGGCCCCGATCCCGCACCCCATCTCCAGCACCGCCCCGCCGCGGGCGTCGAGATACGCGGCGAAGCGGCGCGCGCGGTGGGCGGCCACCCGGGCGCGGGTGGCCTGCTCCAGCCCGTCGGGGGTGAAGTACATGCGGTCGGCGTCCGGGCCGAACTTGGCGCGGGCGCGCACCCGCAGCCGGGCCTGGGTCAAAGCGGCGGCGACGAGCTCGGCGGGGTAGCGTTCACGTAGGCGCGCAGCCGTGCTGAGCAGGGCGTTCTCGCTCAGGTCCGCCTCGGCGGCCGCCGCGAGGACGGCGCGGCCCGCGGGGCCCGGCAGGGCCCGGAACGCCTCGATGTCCATACCCCGGACGGTAGCGGTGCCGGGGCCGGGGGCGCGCACGTGTTCGTGTTGACGCCTCCCCGGCCACGGCATAGTCTCCATGACTGGCACTCTCAAGCTGAGAGTGCCAATAAGCGACGAGGTCGGTCTGGCACCCGCGACGGCAGGCCGGTCCGGGGTCGCCTCTTCTGCCACATGTGCGGCCGGCCCTTCCACGCCGGCCGAGGACACCACCGAAGGGGAGGTCAGATCGTGACGACCGCCACCAAGGTTGCTCTCAAGCCGCTTGAGGACCGCATCGTCGTCCAGCCGCTTGAGGCCGAGACCACCACCGCGTCGGGCCTGGTCATTCCCGACACCGCCAAGGAGAAGCCCCAGGAGGGCACCGTCCTGGCCGTGGGCCCGGGTCGGGTCGACGACAAGGGCGAGCGGGTGCCGCTCGACGTGAAGGTCGGCGACGTCGTGCTCTACAGCAAGTACGGCGGCACCGAGGTCAAGTACAACAACGAGGAGTACCTCGTGCTCTCGGCGCGTGACGTCCTCGCGATCGTCGAGAAGTAAGGCGTCCGAGCAGTGACGCACCGCCCCGGTCCGGCCCGTCAACAGGGGCGGACCGGGGCGGTTCGCGCGAAGGGAGACTGTTTTCCGCATGGCGAAGATCCTGGAGTTCGAGGAGGACGCGCGCCGGGCCCTTGAGCGCGGTGTCGACCGCCTCGCCAACGCCGTCAAGGTGACCATCGGCCCGCGCGGCCGCAACGTGGTCATCGACAAGAAGTTCGGCGCGCCGACCATCACCAACGACGGTGTGACCATCGCCCGCGAGGTCGAGCTGGAGGACCCCTACGAGAACCTGGGGGCCCAGCTGGCCAAGGAGGTGGCCACCAAGACCAACGACATCGCCGGCGACGGCACCACCACCGCCACGGTGCTGGCCCAGGCGCTGGTCCGCGAGGGCCTGCGCAACGTGGCCGCGGGCGCCTCGCCGCTGGGCCTCAAGCGGGGCATCGACGCGGCCGCCCGGCACGTGTCCGACCAGCTGCTCAAGGTCGCCCGCGAGGTCGAGGAGAAGAGCGAGATCGCGCACGTCGCGACCATCTCCGCGCAGGACGCCGGCATCGGCGAGCTGATCGCCGAGGCGTTCGAGAAGGTCGGCAAGGACGGCGTGATCACCGTCGAGGAGGCCCACACCATGGGCCTGGAGCTGGAGTTCACCGAGGGGCTCCAGTTCGACAAGGGGTACCTGTCGCCGCACATGGTGACCGACCCCGAGCGCATGGAGGCCGTCCTCGAGGACGCCTACGTGCTGATCGTCGACGGCAAGATCTCCAACGTCAACGAGTTCCTGCCGCTGGCCGAGAAGGTCGCCCAGACCAAGAAGCCGCTGCTGGTGGTGGCCGAGGACGTCGAGGGCGAGGCGCTGGCCCTGCTGGTCGCCAACAAGATCCGCGGCACCTTCTCCTCGGTCGCGGTCAAGGCCCCCGGCTTCGGCGACCGCCGCAAGGCGATGCTGGCCGACATGGCCATCCTCACCGGCGGCCAGGTGGTCAGCGAGGCGCTCGGCCTGAAGCTGGAGAACCTCAACCTGGAGGACCTCGGCCGGGCCCGCCGGGTCACGGTCACCAAGGACGCCACCACGATCGTCGACGGCGCCGGCGCCGCGTCCGACATCGAGGACCGCATCCGCCAGATCCGGGTCGAGATCGAGCGCAGCGACTCCGACTGGGACCGCGAGAAGCTGCAGGAGCGCCTGGCCAAGCTGTCGGGCGGCGTGTGCGTGCTGCGCGTCGGCGCGGCCACCGAGGTGGAGCTGAAGGAGAAGAAGCACCGCCTGGAGGACGCCATCTCGGCGACCCGCGCGGCCATCGAGGAGGGCATCGTCTCCGGCGGCGGCTCGGCGCTGGTGCACGTGGCCAAGGAGGGCTTCGAGACCCTCGGCCTGTCCGGCGACGAGGCCGTCGGCGCCGAGGCGGTGCGCCGCGCGCTGGTCGAGCCGCTGCGCTGGATCGCCGAGAATGCCGGCAAGGAGGGCTACGTCGTCGTCTCCAAGGTGCAGGAGCTGCAGCCGGGCCACGGCTACAACGCCGCCACCGACGAGTACGGCGACCTGATCGCCCAGGGCGTCATCGACCCGGTCAAGGTGACCCGGTCGGCGGTCAGCAACGCCGCGTCCATCGCGGGCATGCTGCTGACCACCGAGGCCCTCGTGGTCGAGAAGCCGGAGGAGCCCGAGGAGGCCGCCGCCGGCGGCCACGGCCACGGGCACGGCCACGGCCACTGACCGTTCCGGTCGCGTCCCAGAGCCCCCGCCGGGCACCCGGCGGGGGCTCTTTTCGCCCGCCTTATGGTCACTTTGCGCGCCGAGACGGGCGCGTGGCGTGACGAAAGAGCGTCGGACGGCCGCACTGTGACCATTCCGTTGTCTTGCACGGTGGAGACAGGGCGGAGCGCGCTGGGCATCATGCTCTACGTGACCGAGGGATGCTACGCCGGGACAACGACCGCGCGCGCTACCGAACCCTCGGGAGGCCCGGCCCCGCCGGTGCCCCCCGACACCGGCCGCCGACGGCAGTTGCGCGCGGTGTCGCCGGAGGGCGGGCGCCCCGACGAAGGCGACCTCAAGGAGCTGACGACCCTGGCCGTGCAGGGCGACCCGGGCGCGATCGAGGTGCTGATCGGGCAGGTGCGCCCCATGGTGGTCCGGTACTGCCGGGCCCGGCTGGGCCGCGTGTCCGGGCAGTACCACATCGCCGACGACGTGGCCCAGGAGGTCTGCATCGCGGTGCTGTCGGCGCTGCCGCGCTACCGCGACATGGGACGGCCGTTCGCGTCGTTCGTCTTCGGCATCGCCGCGCACAAGATCGCCGACGCGATGCGCAGCGCGGTCCGGGCGGCGGTGCCGACCGAGGACCTGCCGGACGGTCCCGACGACCGGCCCGGCCCCGAGGAGACGGTGGTGCGCTACATCGAGGCCCAGCGCGCCCGCGACCTGCTCACCCGTCTCCCCGACCACCAGCGTGAGCTGGTGCTTCTGCGAGTGGTGGCGGGTCTGTCGGCGGAGGAGACCGGTAATGTACTGGGCATGTCCGCTGGGGCGGTACGGGTCGCGCAGCACCGGGCCCTGGCCCGGCTTCGGGCGATGGCCAGAGAGGAGTCGATCGCTTGACGGAGCGCAGTACGGGCGCCCCGGAACCGGTCGACCCCTTCCGCCGCGGCGATGCCCCCGCCGCCGAGTTCCCGACCGGCGATCTGAGTGCGGTGCGCCGCACCGACGCGGTCTTCGAGGCGCTGGCGCGGCACGCTGCGTCCTTTGCCCCCGCCACTGAACCCGCCGCCTCCGCTGGTGAGCCCGCCGGTGCGCCCGCGGACTCGGACGAGGCCGCAGAGCCCGGCGACGCCGAGGCCGAGCTGGACGAGCGGCTGCGGGCCGCGGGCGCGGAGTCCGATCCGGCGGTGCGCCTGCTGCGGGCGCTGGTCGCCGACGTGGGCGAGCCCGGCACCGAGCGCCGTCCCGGGCCCGAACCGCCGTCCGGGCCGCGCCGGCGCGGGCGCCGCACGATCGTGGCGCTCGGAGTGGCGGGCACGGTGCTGGCGTCGGGCGGGGTGGCCGCCGCGGGCGTCGACCTGACCGGGCGGTCCGCGCAGGGCGTTCCGTCCGGCGAGCAGATCACCCGGCCGGCGGACGACCGGTCCGCCGACACCCGGCGGCAGACGCTGCGCGCGGCGCCTCGCGCGGCCCGGCCCGGCGCGGTCGCCGGACGGACGCGGGCCGTGCCGCGCACGCCCACGTCACCGGCGCCGACCCGCAAACCCGCCGCCGAGCGCCGCGACCGTGCGGTCGGCCGGAGCGCCGGCGGGAGCGTACGCCCGCCCGCCCCGTCGGGCTCGTCCTCGCCGTCGCCGACCGCTCCGGACGACACACTCGTCCAACCGGCACGGCCGGGCGTCCGGCCCCCCGCCGGGCTGCCGTGGCCGGGCCCGTCGGCCGAGAGCGAGTTCCGGCGGCGCATCGAGGAGATCCGCCGCTGGCTCACCAGGCCCGCCGGGCAGTCCCGCCGCGGCTACGAGGCCCGCTTCTTCGGCCAGAACGCGATGGGCCGGCGGACCGCCGAGCAGGGGAAGGACACGGGGCGCGACCGAAACGGTCCGCGCCGCGACCGCTCCTGACCCGCCGCCGACCCGCGGGGCCCGTCGGCCCCGCGGACATGAGCTCGGGCTAGTCGGTGTCGCGGCCCTCTTCGCTGTCTATGACGCCGTCGACATAGCCCCGGGCGTACTCCCAGGAGACGTAATCGACCGGGTCGGGCGCCAGGGCGGGCTCGTGCACCCGCGGGGTGCCCTCGTCGAGCAGGTGGCGCAGGTTGCCGTGCAGCAGGTCCCAGTCGATGTAGTGCAGCTTGCCGCAGTCGCCGCAGTCGACCGTCAGCCCGCGCACCCCCAGCGGCTCCAGGAGCGCCCGGAAGACCTCCAGGTCGGCGAGATCGGCAAGCACGTCCTCCCGCTCCGCCACGCTGAGCGGAGCGATGTCCTCCCCAGGGTCGCCGAGCGAGGCGGCCGGGTCCTCCGGGTCGCCGGCGAACGGGTCGAGTGGGGCATCGTCGTGCACCCCTCCACGCTACTGCCCCGGGGCGGGCGAAGGGGAGTCCCGATCCCGGCCGGGCGCGAAGAATGATCGAGCTTTCACGTTCCGTGATCGGGAATTGCGGGACCCCGGGCGCCGTTCAATGTCACCAAGGCCACGTGACCTGCGGCGCGAACCGCCGTCCCCGGTCCGGGCGCACGCCCTACGATGGTGGCGAGCCCCGGCGACCAGGGCCGGAGGCCGCCCCGCCCGGCGGCGTCGCCCGCGAGGCCCGCACGGGCCGATGGATCACGCGCCCACACCATCCGGAAGGAGGGAAGCGGCGTACCCCGTTCCGTCCCACGGCGCACCGTCCCCGACGGCATCGCCTCCGGCGGAGCCGGCGCCGCGACACCGATGAACCCCGACGCCCAGGTCGCCGCAGTGCAGCCCCAGCTCCTGCCCGAGGGGCTGACCTTCGACGACGTGCTCCTTCTGCCGGGCTACTCGGACATGCAGCCGGGCGAGGCCGACACCACCACCCGGCTGACCCGCAACGTGTCGCTGCGCATCCCGCTGGTGTCGGCGGCCATGGACACCGTCACCGAGGCCCGCACCGCCGTGGCCATGGCCCGCCAGGGCGGCATCGGCGTGCTGCACCGCAACCTGTCCATCGAGGACCAGGCCGCCGAGGCCGACCGGGTCAAGCGGTCCGAGGCCGGCATGATCACCAATCCGGTGACCTGCCTGCCGGACGCCACCCTGGCCGAGGTGGAGGAGCTGTGCGCCCGCTACCGGATCTCCGGGGTGCCGGTCACCGATGTGCGGGGCGTGCTCGTCGGCATCGTCACCAACCGGGACATGCGCTTCGAGACCGACCTGTCCCGTCCGGTCCGCGAGGTGATGACCCCGATGCCGCTGGTCACCGCGCCGGTGGACGTCTCCCGGGAGGAGGCGTTCCGGCTGCTGGCCAGCAACAAGATCGAGAAGCTGCCGCTGACCGACGCCGACGGGCGGCTGCGCGGGCTGATCACCGTCAAGGACTTCACCAAGAGCGAGCAGTACCCCGACGCCACCAAGGACGCCGACGGGCGGCTGCTGGTGGCCGCCGCGGTCGGGGTCGGCGAGGACGCGGTGCGGCGGGCGCAGGCGCTGGTCGAGGCGGGCACCGACGTGATCGTGGTGGACACCGCGCACGGCCACTCCAAGGGCGTGGCCGACACCGTCGCCAAGATCAAGGCGAACTCCCGGGTGGAGGTGGTCGGCGGCAACGTGGCCACCTACGCGGGCGCGAAGGCGCTGGTGGAGGCGGGCGCGGACGCGATCAAGGTCGGCGTGGGCCCGGGCTCGATCTGCACCACCCGCGTGGTCGCCGGGGTCGGCGTGCCGCAGATCACCGCGATCATGGAGGCGGCGCGGGCGGCCCGGGAGGCCGGGGTACCGGTGATCGGCGACGGCGGGCTGCAGTACTCCGGCGACATCGCCAAGGCGCTGGTGGCCGGGGCCGACACGGTGATGCTGGGCAGCCTGCTGGCCGGGGTGGAGGAGTCCCCCGGCGAGCTGATCTTCGTGCACGGCAAGCAGTACAAGTCGTACCGCGGCATGGGCTCGCTGGGCGCCATGCGCAACCGCGAGCGCGGCGGCTCGTTCTCCAAGGACCGCTACGCGCAGGCCGACGTGACCGCCGAGGAGAAGCTGATCCCCGAGGGCGTGGAGGGCCAGGTGCCCTACCGGGGGCCGCTGGCCAACGTCGCCCACCAGCTGGTCGGCGGGCTGCACCAGTCGATGTGGTACGCGGGCTGCCGGACGATCCCCGAGCTGCACGAGCGGGGGCGGCTGATCCGGATCACCTCGGCCGGGCTGCGCGAGAGCCATCCGCACGACATCCAGATGACCGTGGAGGCCCCGAACTACCAGGGCCGCTGACGCGGGTAGTCTCTGCGGGGCGTCATCGCGGGTTTCGCCTGGAGAGGATTGAGCTGTGGCTGCTGAGGTGGAGATCGGCCGGGGCAAGAGCGGCCGGCGCGCGTATGCCTTCGACGAGATCGGCATCGTGCCGTCGCGGCGCACCCGCGACCCCGAGGAGGTCAGCGTCGCCTGGCAGATCGACGCCTACCGGTTCGAGATGCCGCTGGTCGTGGCGCCGATGGACAGCGTGGTCAGCCCGGCCACCGCGATCGCCATCGGCCGGCTGGGCGGGCTGGCCGTGCTCGACCTGGAAGGGCTGTGGACGCGCTACGAGGACCCCGAGCCGCTGCTGGCCGAGATCGCCTCGCTGGACGACGCCCGCGCCACCCGGCGGCTGCAGGAGATCTACCGCGCGCCGATCAAGGAGGAGCTGATCGGCCGGCGGATCGAGCAGATCCGCGAGGCCGGGGTGACCGTGGCGGCGCGGCTGTCGCCGCAGCGCACCACGCAGTTCCACAAGGCGGTGATCGACGCCGGGGTGGACCTGTTCGTCATCCGCGGCACCACCGTGTCGGCCGAGCACGTGTCCGGCCGGGCCGAGCCGCTCAACCTCAAGCAGTTCATCTACGACCTGGACGTGCCGGTGATCGTCGGCGGGTGCTCGACGTACACGGCGGCGCTGCACCTGATGCGCACGGGCGCGGCGGGCGTGCTGGTGGGCTTCGGCGGCGGCTCCGGGCACACCACCCGCACCGTGCTGGGCGTGGCGGTGCCGATGGCCACGGCCGTCGCCGACGTGGCCGCCGCCCGCCGCGACTACCTGGACGAGTCCGGCGGCCGCTACGTGCACGTGATCGCCGACGGCGGGATGACCAACAGCGGCGACATCGCCAAGGCGTTCGCGTGCGGGTCGGACGCGGTGATGGTGGGCTCGCCGTTCGCCCGCGCCACCGAGGCGCCCGGCTGCGGCTACCACTGGGGCAGTGAGGCTCATCACGGCGACGTGCCGCGCGGCACCCGGCTGGAGGTCGGCACGATCGGCACCCTGGAGCAGATCCTGTACGGCCCCTCGCACGTCGCCGACGGGTCGATGAACCTGATCGGGGCGCTGCGGCGGGCGATGGCGACCGCCGGGTACACCGAGCTGAAGGAGTTCCAGCGGGTGCAGGTCGTGGTCGCGCCGACGGCGGCGCACTGAGGTTCCGCCCGGATTCGCCGATCCTGTTCGTGTGGACGAGTCCCTACCGTGGGGTAGGAACTGACGGACATCCGACCGCACAGGGGGGATCGCGATGGCGGGATCGCCGGTGACCGGACTGGGCAGCTCGCGCCTCGGCCCGGCCGAACGGGCCGAGGCGCTGGCGCGCATGGCCCGCGAGGAGTTCGACGTCGTGGTCGTGGGCGCGGGCATCGTGGGCGCGGGCGCCGCCCTGGACGCCGCCACCCGGGGCCTGTCGGTGGCGGTGGTGGAGGCGCGCGACTTCGCCTCCGGCACGTCCTCGCGGTCGTCCAAGCTGATCCACGGCGGGTTGCGGTATCTGGAGCAGTACAACTTCGACCTGGTGCGCGAGGCGCTGACCGAGCGCGGCCTGCTGATGCAGCGGGTCGCGCCGCACCTGGTGCGGCCGGTGCCGTTCCTGCTGCCGACGACGCACCGGGTCTGGGAGCGCGGCTACTTCGGCGCCGGGGTGGCGCTGTACGACCTGCTGTCGTTCCAGATGGGCAGCACCCGGGGCGTCCCGCACCACCGGCACCTGACCCGGCGGGGGGCGCTGCGGCTGGCGCCGTCGCTGCGCAAGGACGCGTTCACCGGGGCGATCCAGTACTGGGACGCCCAGGTGGACGACGCCCGGTACGTGATGATGGTGCTGCGCACGGCCGCCGCGTACGGCGCGCAGATCGCCTCGCGCACCCAGTGCACGGGGTTCCTGCGCGAGGGCGAGCGGGTGACGGGGCTGCGCATCCGCGACCTGGAGTCGGGCACCGACGCGGAGGTGCGGGCCAAGCAGGTCGTCAACGCCACCGGCGTGTGGACCGACGACATCCAGGAGCTGGTCGGCGGCCGCGGCCAGATCCATGTGCGCGCGTCCAAGGGCATCCACCTGGTGGTGCCCAAGGACCGCATCCACTCCTCCACCGGCATCATCCTGCGCACCGAGAAGTCGGTGCTGTTCGTGATCCCGTGGGGCAGGCACTGGATCATCGGTACCACCGACACCGCGTGGGACCTGGACAAGGTGCACCCCGCGGCGTCCCGTGCCGACATCGACTACGTGCTCGAACACGTCAACCGGGTGCTGTCCACGCCGCTCACGCACGACGACGTGGAGGGCGTGTACGCGGGGCTGCGTCCGCTGCTGGTGGGGGAGACCGACGAGACGTCCAAGCTGTCCCGCGAGCATGTCGTGGCGCACCCGGTGCCCGGCCTGGTGCTGGTCGCGGGCGGCAAGTACACCACGTACCGGGTCATGGCCAAGGACGCGATCGACGCCGTCGCGCACGGGCTGGACGGCAAGGTCGCCGAGTCGTGCACCGACCGGGTGGCCCTGGTCGGCGCGGACGGCTACCCGGCCATGTGGAACGCCCGGCACCGTCTGGCCGCGCGTTCGGGCCTGCACGTCGCCCGCGTCGAGCACCTGCTGCACCGCTACGGCACCCTGGTCGACGACCTGCTCGGCCTGATCGCCGAGCGGCCCGACCTGGGCAGGCCGCTGACCGGCGCGGACGACTACCTGCGCGCCGAGGTCGTCTACGCGGCCACCCACGAGGGCGCCCGCCACCTCAACGACGTGCTGTCCCGCCGCACCCGCATCTCCATCGAGACGTGGGACCGGGGCGTGGGCGTCGCGCGGGAGGCGGCCGAGCTGCTGGCGCCGGTCCTCGGCTGGTCGAAGAAGCAGATGGACCGCGAGGTCGAGTACTACAGCAAGCGCATCGAGGCCGAACGGGATTCGCAAAATGAGCTGGGCGACCAGGAGGCCGACGCGCGCCGCCGGGGCGCCCCGGAGATCGTGCCCACCGCGGCCCCCTGATCCGCCGCCTGACCTGGCCGAACGCCGTGCCGCCCGACAGGGGCGGCACGGCGTTTTCGGTGCGCCCGCCCGGCACCGACGACATATCCGGACGGAGTGGCCATATGTGGCCTATGTCGCCTACGTGAACAGAGTCTGAAAAGTTTTAAATGCTGCTAATCTCCCGCTTCCTGAGTTTGCTGCGGGGAGCGAAAAATGCTGCGTTTGGGGCTTGTGTCTGGTGGGCTGCTGATGGCACTGGCCGTCGGGGGCGTGGACGTGGCGATGGCGGGGTGCGCGCTGGCCCAGCCGTCGTCAGGGGCGGTGACCGCGAAGGCGGCCGCCAAGCCGAAGAAGAAGAGCAAGCCGAAGAAGAGCAAGAAGACGAAGAAGAAGTACTACGTGCCGCAGGGGCCGCGGTTCAACCTGCCGACGGGGACGAAGGCGCAGCAGGGCGCGCTCGACCTCTACATCAAGAAGCTGATCCGGAACACCCCGAAGGGCGCGGAGATCAACGTCGCGCTGTTCCGGCTCAACACCGCCGGCATGGCCAAGGAGCTGGTGCGGGCCAAGAGGCGCGGGGTCAAGGTGCGCATCGTCGTCGACTCCGACTCGCCCAACAAGCGCCGGTACGTCTACGACTACCTGCGCAAGAACCTCGGGGCGAGCACGCGCCGCGCGTCCTGGATCGTGACCTGCCCCAAGGGGCGCGGCTGCATCGCGCCCAAGGTCTCCGGGCAGTGGGGCAAGAACCACAACAAGTTCTACGCGTTCTCGCGCACCTACAGCTCGCGCAACGTCGTCGTGCAGACGTCCGGCAACGCCACCGGCGGCATGTACGTCCAGTACAACGACGCGTACACGCTGACGGACGCCAAGCTCTACAAGGCGTACCGCAAGTACTTCCACGACCTGGCCAAGCGGCGCGCGAACGGCGACTACTTCCGGACGTACCGGTCCGGCCACCGCTCGGTGACCTTCTTCCCCAAGGCGGCCGGCGACCCGATCGCCGGCGTGCTGGACAAGGTCAGCTGCCTGGGCGGGACCCGGGTGCGGCTGTCCAGCGGGCTGTTCACCCGGACGGGCGTGGCCAAGCGGCTGTCCAAGCTGGACGACGCGGGCTGCGACGTGCGGGTGGTCAGCGCCGAACTCGGCGAGTCGACGCTGAAGGCGCTGCGGCAGCCGGGACGCAACGGCGGCCCGCAGACGCGGTTCTTCACCGCCAAGCAGACCCGGGAGGCGCACTCCAAGTACCTGCTGATCGACGGCTGGTACAACGGCCGCAGGCGCAAGCTCGTGATGACCGGCAGCCACAGCTACACGACGGCGGCGCTGCGGCACAACGACGAGGCGATGCTCACCATCGAGAGCACGTCCGTCTACGACGCCTACCTGCGCAACTTCAACCGCGTGTTCGGGGCCGCGGCCGGCCGCCTGTACGTGCTGGCGTCCGTGCCCGCGCCGAACGTGCCCACCGTGCCCGACGACACGCCGGAGACCGACGACGGCGAGCCCGCCGCGGCCGCGGGCACGGAGGCGGAGCTGCCGGTGACCGACACCGCGCCGCCCGCGGCCACGACCCGGTGACGGCCGCCCGGTGACGGCCCCCCGTCACCGGGCGGCCGCCGCCGGTCAGCTCAGGGCGGGCCCGAGCAGCAGCCGCATGCCCGTCGCGTACAGCTCGGCGGGCACCCGCTCGGGGTCCAGCAGGTGCTGCAGGGCCAGCCCGGCGTCCAGCGCCACGGCCAGCGCCGCGCGGTCGTCGGGGGTGATGCCCTCCACCTCGTCCAGGTGCGCGGCCAAGTGCGCGCGGCGGGCGGCGTACCACTCGGCGACGCGCCACCCCGCCGCGTAGTCGCGCATGCCGTACAGCCAGAACTCCACCAGCAGGAGGGCCAGCATGCGGGCGTGCTCGCCGGAGATCCGCCGCGCGTACGCCCGCCCGGCCCGCTCGAACCGCTCCCCGGCGGGGCGGGAGGCGTCGCACAGCTCCGCGTGCACCTCGACGCCGAACCCCTCGGCGGTGTAGCGCTCCAGCAGGGTCAGCAGCAGGTCGGACTTGCCGGCGAAGTTGGAGTACACCGCGCCCTTGGTGAGCCCGGCCGCCGCCGCCACCTCGTCCAGGGACGCGTTGTGGACGCCGCGTTCGGCCCACAGCCGCTGCGCGGCGTCCAGCAGCGCCGCCCGGGTCTGCTCGCGCGTGTACCGCCGGGACGCGCCGCCGGGGGGCGCCGCGCCGCCGCGGTCGGTCTCGTCCTCGCCGGGCGTGCCGAAGGCAGTGTCGATCATCGTTGGTCCCCTCCGTCGCGGCACGCCCCGGCGGGGCCGTCCGACGCGCGGGTGCGCGCGGACGCGGGCGTTGCCTGGCCACTCTTCCCGCCATGGGGAATACACCGCCGCATCATGGTCAATCCGGAGATTGCCTGATGTGGTCGGTTCGCCGCGCTGCGTCGCCATCCCGCCGCATCCGCATCCGTCCAGGTCGCCGCGGGGTCGGCGGAAGTCGGACAGCAGTTGGTCCTACTGACGGGTAGTCAAATATGGCCGGGGGGTCATACGCTGCTGTGCCATGGCACCCCGGACCGTCCCCGCCGAAGGCGCGGCGGAGCACACCCTCGCCCCCACCCTGATCGAGCGGCTGACGTCCCGCGTCACCGCCGCGGACGACGCTCCCAAGGCCGCCGTCCCCGCCCCGTTCACCGGAGCGACCCTGGCCGAAGTCCCGCAGTCCGGCCCCGACGACGTGCGCGCCGCCTTCGAGCGGGCGCGCCAAGCGCAGCGCGCCTGGGCCCGGCTGCCGGTCGCCGAGCGCGTCCGGCCGTTCCTGCGGCTGACCGACGCCCTGGTCGAGCGCCGCGACGAGATCCTCGACGTCATCCAGCTGGAGACCGGCAAGGCCCGGCGGCACGCGCTGGAGGAGTTCCTCGACGTCGCGATGTGCACGCTGTACTACGCGCGCCGCGCGCCCCGGCTGCTGCGCCCGCAGCGCCGCAAGGGCATGCTGCCGGGGCTGACCCGCGTCCGGGAACTGCGCCACCCCAAGGGCGTCGTCGCGCTGATCGCGCCCTGGAACTACCCGTTCGCGCTCGGCGCCGGCGACATCGCGCCCGCCCTGATGGCCGGCAACGCCGTCGTCCACAAGCCGGACACCCAGACCTGCCTGTCCAGCCTGTGGATCCGGGACCTGCTGGTGTCGCTCGGCCTGCCGGGCGACCTGTGGCAGATCGTCGTCGGCGACCCCGCCGAGATCGGCGACCCGCTGCTGGAGGGCGCCGACTACGTGTCGTTCACCGGCTCCACCCGCGGCGGCCGGGCCATCGCCGAGAAGGTCGCGCCCCGCCTGGTCGGCTACTCCCTGGAGCTCGGCGGCAAGAACCCCATGATCGTGCTGGCCGACGCCGACGTGGAGCGCACCGCCCGCGGCGCCGTCCGGGCCTGCTTCACCAACGCCGGCCAGCTGTGCATCTCCATCGAGCGCCTGTACGTCCACCAGGACGTCTACGACCGGTTCGTGCCGCGCTTCGTCGAACTGGTCAAGGGCATGCGGCTGGGCTCCGGCCTGGACTTCTCCGCCGACATGGGCTCGCTCACCTACCCGCGCCAGCTGGAGGCGGTCACCCGGCACGTCGACCAGGCCGTCGCCAAGGGCGCCACCGTGCTCGCCGGCGGCCGCGCCCGGCCCGACCTCGGCCCGCTGTTCTACGAGCCGACCGTCCTCACCGACGTCACCGAAGAGATGGACCTGTGCGCCGCCGAGACGTTCGGCCCGGTCGTGGCGGTCTACAAGGTCGCCGACGAGGACGAGGCCGTCGCCCGCGCCAACGACACCGCCTACGGCCTCAACGCCTCGGTGTGGACGCGGAACGTGGCGCACGGCCGCCGCGTCGCCGCGCGGATCGAGGCGGGCACCGTCAACATCAACGACGGCTTCGGCGCCGCCTACGCCTCGCACGACGCCCCCATGGGCGGCTTCAAGCAGTCCGGCGTGGGCCGCCGCCACGGCGCCGAGGGCCTGCTGAAGTTCACCGAGCCGCAGACGATCGCCAGCCAGCACCTCCTGGACCTCGAACCGCCCGGCGGCATCGGCTACGAGCGCTTCGCCGACCTGATGTCCACCGGCGTCGCCCTCATGAAGAAGCTGCGGATCAGGTGACGGGGGCGCCGGCATGCACGACTACGACGTCCTGGTGATCGGCTCGGGCTTCGGCGGCAGCGTCGCGGCGCTGCGGCTCACCGAGAAGGGCTACAAGGTCGGCGTGATCGAGGCGGGCCGCCGCTTCGACACCGGCCCCGCGGCGGCCGGGGAGGCGGGGAACCGCCATCCCGGTCTGCCCCGCACCAACTGGCGGATCTCCCGCTACCTGTGGGCGCCCGCACTCGGCCTGACCGGCCTGCAGCGCATCCACCTGATCCGCGGGGCCAAGGGCAGCCGCGTCATGGTGCTGGCCGGGGCGGGCGTCGGCGGCGGCTCCCTCAACTACGCCAACACCCTCTACGTCCCGCCCGCCCCGTTCTTCCAGGACCGCCAGTGGGCCCACATCACCGACTGGCAGGACGAACTCGCCCCCTACTACGACCAGGCGCAGCGCATGCTGGGCGCCGTCCGGTACCGGACCGTCACCGCCGCCGACAAGGTGATCAAGAAGGTGGCCGAGCGGATGGGCAAGGGCGACACCTTCGTGCAGACGCCCGTCGGCGTCCACTTCGGCGACGGGCCGGGCGTGCCGAGCGACGACCCGTACTTCGGCGGCGCCGGCCCGCGCCGCCGCGGCTGCACCGAATGCGGCGAGTGCATGGTCGGCTGCCGCCACGGCGCCAAGAACATGCTCACCGAGAACTACCTCTACCTGGCCGAACGCGCCGGGGCCCGGATCATGCCGCTCAGCCGCGCCACCCGGGTCGAGCCGCTGCCCGGCGGCGGCTACGAGGTGGAGATCGTCCGCACCGGCTCGTTCGGCCGCAACCGCAAGATCCTCACCGCCGGGCAGGTGGTCTTCGCCGCCGGCACCTACGGCACGCAGAAGCTGCTGCACAAGATGAAGGCCACCGGGCGGCTGCCCCGCCTGTCCGACCGGCTCGGCGCATTGACCCGCACCAACTCCGAGGCCATCCTCGGCGCCGGACGCCGCAACGGCCGGCCCGGGCCCGACTTCTCCAAAGGCGTGGCGATCACCTCGTCGTTCCACCCGGCGCCCGACACCCACATCGAACCCGTCCGCTACGGCAAGGGCTCCAACCTGCTGGCGCTGCTGCAGACGCTGCTGGTGGACGGCGACCGGCCCGGCGAACGGCACCGGCCGCGCTGGGCCAAGTTCCTGCGCGAGGTGGCCCGCCGCCCGCGTGACCTGGTGCAGCTGTTCGACGTCCGGCACTGGTCGGAGCGCACGGTCATCGCGCTGGTCATGCAGAACCGCGACAACTCCATCACGCTCGTCCCCAAGAAGGGCCCGTTCGGCTGGGACGTGCGGGCCCGCCGCGGCCACGGCGAACCCAACCCGACCTGGATCCCCGCCGGGCACGAGGCCACCCGCCTGATCGCCGAGGAGATCGGCGGCCTGCCCGGCGGCGCCTGGGGCGACCTGTTCGACATCCCGCTGACCGCGCACTTCCTCGGCGGCTGCGTGATCGGCGACTCGCCCGAGACCGGCGTGATCGACCCCTACCACCGCGTCTACGGCCATCCGGGCCTGCACGTGGTGGACGGGTCGGCCGTCTCCGCCAACCTGGGCGTCAACCCGTCCCTCACCATCACCGCCCAGGCGGAACGGGCCATGGCGCTGTGGCCGAACAAGGGCGCCACCGACCCGCGCCCCGCCCTCGGCGCCCCCTACCGGCGCGTGGCCCCGGTGGCGCCGAAGAACCCGGTCGTGCCCGCGCACGCCCCGGCCGCCCTGCGCCTGCCCATCGCCGACGTCACGTAGCGGACTCGGCGCGGTAGACGGGCCAGACCTGGCGGATGCGGGCGCCCTGGCCGCGGGTGAACTCCCGCATGCAGGTGTCCCAGGTGTAGTTCATGAAGTTGTGGACGGGGTCGGGCCCGTCGCCGGGGCAGGTGTCCTTGCCGGTCGGGCACTGGTGGGAGGGCTCGCGCTCGGGCGGGGTGTCGTCGACGCGGTCGCCCTCGCCGCCGCACCCGTCCTGGAAGGTGTGGTAGAGGCCGAGCCAGTGGCCGGTCTCGTGGACGGCGGTGAACCCCCGGTCGAAGTGGTCGATCGGGCCGCCCGGCATGCTGTCGGGGTTGATCACCACGCCGTCGCGGACCGGCTCGGACCGGTACTTCCACGGGAAGGTGGACCAGCCGAGCAGCTCCCGGCCGGTGTCGGCGCTGTAGAGGTTCAGGGTGCCCGCGCCGCCGCGCCGCAGCAGCTTCTTGTACTTCATCTCGTACGTCTCGGGCTGGGAGTACCAGGCGGCGTTGTCGGTGCGGGTGACCTGCACCAGCTCGAAGCGCACCCCGGTGTCGGCGCCGCCGTGCCCGCCCCGGTAGGCGGTGTTCATCGCGGCGATCTGCCGCCGGATCCGCTCGGTGGGCACGTCACCGCGCGTCCCGTCGTGCAGGACGTGAAAGTAGACCGGGATCTTGATCCGCCCCGGCAGGGCGCGCCGGCCCTCCTGGGCGCCGCGCAGCCGCGCGAGCCGGGCGGCGAGGTCGCGTTCCACCGCGGTCACCTCGGCGGGCGTCATCTCGTTGCGCTCCCGGACGGCGGGATCGGCGGTGCGGACGCGCGCCGCGGAGGCGCCGCAGTCGCTCGCCGGCGGGCGCGGGGGCGAAGGGGCGGGGGAGACGGAGGCGGGGGAGACGGAGGCGGGGGGGAGGACCGCGGCGGCGAGCGCGGCGACGGCGAGCAGCTTCACACCAGTCCTTACGGCGAAGACACGAAGGGAAGTCGGAGCATCACCTACAGGTACCAGTGATCGGGGCCGCGGAGGGCGGGTATCCGGAGAATCGGACGCCTGCCGTCATCGGCCGGTCGCGGTGCGTGCGCCGGGGGGCGGACGGGGCGGGCATCGGCGCAGGCAGCGGCCTCTAAACTGGAAGGGCCCGCCCCCACCTCATCGCGAAAGGCGCCCTGGTGGCCGCAGACCAGTCCTTTGACACCGTTCTCGTCGTCGACTTCGGCGCGCAGTACGCCCAGCTGATCGCGCGGCGGGTGCGCGAGTGCCATGTCTTCAGCGAGATCGTCCCGTCGACCATGCCCGCGGCGGAGATGCTCGCCCGCAACCCCAAGGCGATCATCCTGTCCGGCGGCCCCGCGTCGGTGTACGAGGCGGGCGCCCCGGTCGCGCCCGACGGCCTGTTCGACATCGGCGTGCCGACCCTGGGCATCTGCTACGGCCACCAGGTGATGGCGCAGGCGCTCGGCGGCACGGTGGAGAACTCCGACGTCGCCGAGTACGGCGGCGCCACGGTGACCGTCACGCACCCCGGCGTGCTGTTCGAGGGGCTGCCGCACGAGCAGGCGGTCTGGATGTCGCACCGCGACTTCGTCAGCCGCGCCCCCGACGGCTTCACCGTCACCGCCCGCACCGACGTCACGCCGGTGGCGGGCATGGAGGACCGCGAACGCGGCTTCTACGGGGTGCAGTTCCACCCCGAGGTGCTGCACACCGCGCACGGCATGGACGTGCTGCGCCGCTTCCTGTACGAGGCGGCGGGCTGCCGGCCCAACTGGACGATGGCCAACATCGCCGACGAGGCCGTCGAGCAGATCCGCGCGCAGGTCGGCTCCCGGCGCGCGCTGTGCGCCCTGTCGGGCGGCGTGGACTCGGCGGTCGCCGCCGCCCTCGTCCAGCGCGCCATCGGCGACCGGCTCACCTGCGTGTTCGTCGACCACGGGCTGCTGCGCAAGGGCGAGGCCGAACAGGTCGAAAAGGACTTCGTCGCCGCCACCGGGGTGAACCTGCACGTGGTGGACGCCCAGGACCGCTTCCTGGCCGCGCTCGCCGGGGTCGCCGACCCCGAGCAGAAGCGCAAGATCATCGGCCGTGAGTTCATCCGGGTGTTCGAGGAGGCGGCCCGGCAGATCGTCGAGGGCCACGCCGACTCCGACCCGGTCGAGTTCCTGGTGCAGGGCACCCTCTACCCGGACGTGGTGGAGTCGGGCGGCGGCACCGGCGCGGCCAACATCAAGTCCCACCACAACGTCGGCGGCCTGCCCGACGACCTGAAGTTCACCCTGGTCGAGCCGCTGCGCACCCTGTTCAAGGACGAGGTGCGCGCGCTGGGCGAGCAGCTCGACCTGCCCCCCGAGATCGTCTGGCGGCACCCCTTCCCCGGCCCCGGCCTGGCCATCCGCGTGATCGGCGAGGTCACCCGGGAGCGCCTGGACATCCTGCGCGAGGCCGACGCGATCGCCCGCGAGGAGCTGACTCGGGCGGGGCTCGACCGCGACATCTGGCAGTTCCCGGTGGTGCTGCTCGCCGACGTCCGCTCGGTGGGCGTGCAGGGCGACGGCCGCACGTACGGGCACCCGGTCGTCCTGCGCCCGGTCACCAGCGAGGACGCCATGACCGCCGACTGGGCGCGGCTGCCCTACGACGTCCTGCAGAAGATCTCCACCCGCATCACCAACGAGGTCCGCGAGATCAACCGCGTCACCCTCGACATCACCAGCAAGCCCCCGGGCACCATCGAGTGGGAATGACCGCCGCGCCCGCATCCGCGGGCACATGCGAAAGGCCCGGGTGCTCGCACCCGGGCCTTTTCGCGTGGTGTCAGACGGCGGCGGCGGGGGAGAGGGCGGCCTCGGCGTCCAGGGTGGCGGCGGTCGCGTTCACCACGGCGGCGATGCGCAGCGCCTCCTGGATCAGCTCGCGGGACAGGCCGCTTTCGCGCAGCACCTTCTCGTGCGACTCCAGGCAGCGGCCGCAGCCGTTGATCGCCGACACGGCCAGGCACCACAGCTCGAAGTCGGCCTTCTCCACGCCCGGCCTGCCGATGATCGACATCCGCAGCTTGGCGGGCAGCGTGGCGTAGGTCTCGTCGCCGATCAGGTGGGTGGCGCGGTAGTAGACGTTGTTCATGGCCATGATCGAGGCGGCGCCCTTGGCCGCCTCGAACGCCTCGGCCGACAGGTAGTCGGCGGCCTCCTCGGCCACCTCGGTGATGACCCGGGAGCTGCGGGTGGCCAGGGCGCAGGCCAGCACGGTGCCCCACAGCTGCTGCTCGGTCAGCTGGGAGGTGGACGTCACCGACCCCAGGTTCAGCTTGGTGTCCTTGGCGTAGGCCGGCAGAGCGTTCTTCAGCGCGTCGATGCTCACGAAGGGTGCCTTTCGATCAAGCGGGCGGCCGGGTCGCGGTGCCGCGTCCCGGCCGCCCGGTATGGCGTGTCTTCACGCGGGGGGACGCCGCCCCCCGGCCGACGGGGGAGGCGCTCAGACGCCCGCCATCAGCTTCTTGGCGTCCAGGGTCTCCTCGCCCTTGTTCCAGTTGCAGGGGCACAGCTCGTCGGACTGCAGGGCGTCGAGGACCCGCAGGACCTCCTTGACGTTGCGGCCGACCGAGCCCGCGGTGACCATCGCGAACTGGATCTCGTTGTTGGGGTCGACGATGAAGGTGGCGCGCTGCGCCACGCCCTCGTCGGTGAGGATGCCGAGCGCGGTGCACAGCTCGCGCTTGACGTCCGACAGCATCGGGAAGGGCAGCTCGCGCAGGTCCGGGTGGTCCTTGCGCCAGGCGAAGTGGACGTACTCGTTGTCCACCGAGGCGCCGAGCACCTGGGCGTCGCGGTCGGCGAACTCCCCGTTCAGCCGGCCGAACTCGGCGATCTCGGTCGGACAGATGAAGGTGAAGTCCTTCGGCCAGAAGAACACCACGCGCCACTTGCCCTCGTACGACTTGTGGTTGATCGTCTCGAAGGCGTTCTCCGGGTCCAGCGAGACGCAGGCGGTCAGCTCGTACTCAGGGAACTGGTCACCGACAGTAAGCACGCATGCTCCTTTGGTTGCGCGGGTCCAGCGCCCCGTGCGAGACGACGGGGCGGGTACTGTGATCGCGCCGCCGAGGCTGACGCTCACTCGGGGGCGCGTGTCACTTAGCGTGCCCTGGGCCGCCGGGAAAGAGAAATCACCGCGCCATGCTGCCGCGATAGGAGTTGCCTATCAATGGATGGAAGCCCTGATGGAAGGAGCTTTCAGTGGCCTGGAGTCGACGCCGTCCTGGCACGAGGATGACCGAAATCACACGCGGCCGCCACCGTGTCACCACCGAACCGTAACGCGAAGTTTAGTGGAGGACATACCTGAAACTATCCGGCCGTCCTGGCACACAACGCGAACCGCACCAATAACCCACCGCCACCCCGAACCCCCCGAAATTGCTCCTCTCGATCACAGGAGAGATCATGCAGCCGACGACCATCCGACCCCGGAGCCGCCCGTGACACGCCCGGAGGTCATCAGACTGCAGCCCGTCCGGTGACATCACCACACCGAATCGCGTGCGGCGTTCCAGTCCATCCAGACGGAGCCAGGTCACGAAGACTGCAGACAGTGACCTCGAACCCGTCCGGCATCAGGAACGAACAACACAACCGCCCACTCGCCGACCCCGTGCACACCAGCGTTCGTCGAGTCAGCTGAACACCCCGTCAGCCGACGAGACCTCGAGCGCACGATCGACCCACATCTTGAGCTGCTCGGAATCCCTGCACTCGCCGATGCGCCGCCGCTGCTCCTCACTGATTTCGATCTCCCGGGCCTCCAAGAGCAGCAGCAGCCCCCTGGCCATGCCTCGGGTAATCCCTTCGGCAAACCCCTCAGCCCTGCCCTTGGCGATCCAGGCTTGGGCGGTTTCGCTGTACCAGCGGGACTCGGCCCTCATCTGCTCCCCCAGACTGTTCGCCACCACCTCGCGCGCTCCTTACCAGGCCAGCCGTTGTGCTGCACTCGACGGCGCCCGCTTGCCCGCCGCGGGTACGACTGCGGCCTGGGCTGTGCAGCTCAGGCCGCGTTGGACGTTCGTGCCCGTTGTGTCAGTCGAAGAGTTCGTCGGCCGATGTGGCGGTGAGTGCGCGGTCGGCCCATGTCTCGATCTGTTCGGGGTTCTTGCACTCGCTGATGCGCTGCCGCTGCTCGTCGGTGATGTCGATGCCTCGGCTGCGCAGGATTCGCAGGAGGAGCTTGATCTCTCCCTCGATTTCCCCTTCGGCTTTGCCTTCGGCGATCCAGGCTCGGGCGTCTTCGCTGTACCAGCGGGATGCGGTCTTCATCTTCTCCCTCAGGGTCTTGCGGGCCGCCTCGGGGAGCAGGGCGCTCACCCAGTCATAGTAACGGCGTGCTGTCAACCGGTCCGCTTCTGCGATCTTGTCGTGGCCTTGGACGACGGCGTCCAGGGTGTCGTCGGGGCCGGCGTGGAACATCGCCGACAGCACGCCCATGGCCGGGTCGGCG
>NZ_BAABDO010000025.1:0-70413 GCF_039539665.1 Actinomadura keratinilytica | reverse complement strand
GGGCGCCCCCGGCCGCGTCGGCGGACGCGCCTCGCCCTGCCCCGCCACGCCCGGACTGGCCAAGCCCGCCCCGCAGAGCATGGCCCCGCCTGCCGCAGCAGCCACCGCCACCCAGTCCCGTCCACTGGAAGCGCTGGTGTCTATGTGCAGGGGGTATGTGCGCGCCGCCTGCTGCACGATCTCCTTGCCCCTCACCCCGGACGCCTCCCCCGCACGCTCGCGCCGTGGGGCGGGCGATGACCCGCGCGTTCGGGGCAGTCCATTGCGTCACCGATTCGCCGCCCACGACGATGTGCGTGCTCTCCGTACAAGCTCCACGACCTGCCAGAACAGGGCGTCCGGGGTGACGGCCTCCAACAGGTGGTCGCCTTGCGTGGTCGGGACGTAGGCCCACCAACGGCGCGTGTAGAGCCCCCACCAGCACTGGACACCGGGGAAGCAACCCTCGACGTGGGCGCTGATGGTCTGTCGCGTCTGATCGTCCGGTGGCTCGGCGACCGACCGCCGGTTCGTGCGCGCGGGCGTGTGGCGGAGCGGCACGGCCGGTGCGCCCGGGGGGATGCCCGCCGGCCGCGCCGCTCCCACCTCCCCCCACCGAACCGTGCCCTGCGGCGCGGTCCCCACCGGTGGCCAAGCCACGTTGTATTGCGCTTGTTCCATCACCGCAGCCCCTTGCGCGCGGCGGCTCGCTCGGCCTCTTTGCGCAGAGCGTCACGGAGCGCGGCGGCGTCCGAGCAGATCACCGTGGGATCGACGCCGGCGTTCGGATCGTGAAGGCTCGCCACCCAGTCACCCAACCGCCCGTCTGAGCGGACTGATCTCCAGATCCGGTGGCCGGTGAAGTCGCGGCGCAACCGCGCGAGATCCCGATCATTCTTGGCGGCCTGAGTGTTCATCCTGCTTCCCCAGCCTTTCTGACTAACGGCAGTGATCCCGGCCTCGCTACAAGGCTGACCTTCCGCCGTCCGTCATTACCGATTTGCTCCGAATGTCGCCCCTCTGTCGGCGGACGCAAAGCCAATTTCTGTGGAACGCACCTCAGCTTGACTCTCTATCGCTAAGCTGTCACGCGTTCGTGAAACAACAGAAACTCGCTGAAACTCCGGAGGATCACCGGTGCCGCCGAACCAGTCACCCGATCCACGAGCCTCCATGTGGGACTTCATCGCCTACTACCTGCGGTTTTGCCGTGTGCAGCGGCGGCTCTCCGGAGAGGAATTGGGGCGCATCATGGGCGTCTCCAAGCCGACAGTTTCACGCATCGAAAACGGGATGAAGCGCCTCGATGAAACTGGGGCCGTCGCGGTGGACAAGGCATGGAACACCGGCATGCTGTTCACGCTCATGGTCTGGTATGCCACCCTTGGCCATGATCCGCAATGGTTCGTCCAGTACGTCGACAAAGAGCAGAAGGCCGAGGTGCTCAAGGTCTTTGAAGCCCAGGTCATTCCTGGCCTTCTGCAGACCGAGGACTATGCCCGTGTCCTGCTCTCCGGGGGCATGAAAGCAAACGTCGAAGAGCTGCTGCAGGAGCGCATGGCGCGGCAGGTTGTACTGACCAAGGAGGAGCCGGTCGAGCTGCAAGTCTTGATCACTGAGGCGGCAGTCGAGCACCCCGTCGGCAACCCTGAGATCATGAGAGCGCAACTCGCCCGCCTCCTAGAGGTCTCCGAGTGGCGTCATGTAGGCATACGCGTGGTTCCGCGAACTTTCGAGGCTGGCGCCCATCCAGGGTTGGACGGATCATTTAGCATCATGTCCGGAAGCTACGGAGATCTCGTGTATGCGACCTCCCCCGGAGGAGGACGTTTGGTCTCAACGACGACAGAGGTGCGATCGTATGCAATAAGGTACGACCGAATCGGCCTTAAGGCGCTTCCTGAAGGCCCCTCACGGGACTTGATCAGATCCAAGATGGAGGAATACACGTGACTGCCCCTGTGTGGCGTAAGAGCAGCCGCAGTGGCACCGAGCAGAACGCTTGCGTAGAGCTGGCAGCCCTCCTGGGCCGCATCGCAGTGCGGGACTCCAAGGACCCCAACGGGCCCCACTTGGAGTTCACCCCAGACGACTGGCGCGCATTCACCCACCGCGTGCGCAACGGAGACCACGACCCGACCTGATCTCCTATACCAACACCTCACCTGCACTCACCCCGATGTGAGGAGGTGCTGCCATAGCACCCATCTGGCGCAGGTCCAGCTACAGCGGACGCACCCCCAGAAGAGCGACTGCGTAGAGGTGGCAAGCCTCCAGGACCGCACCGGACTACGAGCCTCGAAGGCCCCCGACAGCCCCCACCTGGAGTTCACCCCTGACGACTGGCGTGCGTTCTGTCCCTAACCTTGAGCGAGCCCTCGGTCTGGTGCGGCCGGGAGCTCGTTCGCGTCGGTGGACGGGTTCGACAACTCAGGCGGCGCGGTGGCTGTCGTTGATCGAGGAGTCGGGGAGTTGATCCACTCCCATCCGAGGAGACATGACCGGCAGGCCGACCGGGATCACCGCGCTTGTCCTCGGCTAACTCCGCCCAGTCACTTCGATCGCTGTGGGCGTGTTCGTGCACATCAAATGGAGCAACGCCCAAACGTCCCCTATGTCTGCCATCCCAACCTGCCCACCGACAGCATGCCCATGCAGGCGGGGCCGACTGGAGCTTGAGCCGGACCGAGGGTTCGTCGCCCGGTGGCGGCGCATGGCCGCACAGGGGTTTTCACAGCAGTCCGGCAGCTCTGCAAGTGCGCAGATCACAGCGGTGCTGCCGTGAGATGAATGATCGCCGAAGTCGGCGCAGGGCTGCGCGTACGTGCGGGGCTGCCCCGCTACGGATGGCGGGTCGGAGGTATGCAGGTGCCTGCCGGTCACGTGGTGGTGAACCAGAAACAGCGAGCCCGAGGCGACCGCTGCGGCGTGGTTGGTTGCGATACCTCCGGGGTGATGATGCGGCCCGAGGGTAAAGCCGCAGGTGGGCACGGCCAGTGACCCAGGCGTCAGGCAGTCCGATCCACTCGCCAAGCGCCTCCAGGCCAGGGACGCCGGCCACCGTAGCGAGGGGCGGTCCGCGGCACGAGGCGCCCTGCAGGGCTGTCCCGCGGCCGAGAGCATCCGGATCTGCCAGCTCAATCAACTCGATGATCTCGCAAATGCCTGCAGCTCCCGAGGGTCACAGCAACGAGACCACGGAGATCATCTGGCTCATGATGGAACTGGACTCGATGATGACCTGACCGTATACTGCAAGTCATGCCCGGGATCAATTTGCGCGCAGCTTTTGCCCTTGGTCCTGATTCTCCGGTCTCCGCACAGCAGGTATTCACCAACAGAACATCAGAGATCGCAGCTTTCGATGGTGCCATTGTGGCGCTGGGCGATTACCTCTCCTCGGTCGAGCTGTCCCCCGTCTCGGACCGTCGAGCACCTCGCAAGAACGTCCTCACTTATTACGGCGTGGGTGGGATTGGAAAGTCCACACTCTCCCGGGAGTTGGAGAACCGGTACCTGCGCCGGGACGATGGACGCGAGCGCGAAGACCGAGCAACGGTACGCATCGATTTCGCGGAACCGACGGCATTCGATCCCGAGTCGTACGTCCTGCGCATCCGCGCGGGGCTTGCACGTCTTGCCCCGAGCTGGCCGGCGTTCGACCTGGCACTGAGCATCTACTGGGCGAGGGCACATCCCGGCGAACCTCTGGCCGAGTTCATCGACAGGGACTCGACTCTGCGTCGAGCCACCAGGGAAACAGGCTTCTTCGAGCAGATCCACACCACCGTATCCGAAATCGCTGGCGCGCTTCCCGGAGTGGCCGGCGGCGCCTACAAATTGGCCAGCTCCCTATATTCGCGTCTGAAAGAAAGAATCGCCAGCCATCGAGTACTGAAGAGATGTGAACTTCTACCGGAACTGCTGGAGGCGGACGCCGATTTCGAGACGCTTTCCTATTTTCCCTATCTGCTCGCCTGGGACCTCGACCGACTGAGCTCGCCGCATCCCAGGGCGGCCGTCTTCCTCGACACATACGAGGCCGTCACCGGCGGAACCACCCGGGAATTTGAACGCTGGCTACAGCGGTCGGTGTTCCTCATGCCCAACGTCCTTTTTGTGATCACCGGACGTAACCGGCTTGACTGGGCGGATCTGACCACGCCCCAAGAGCTGGACTTCGTCGGCACGGAAAGATGGCCCAATCTCGGGTCCGAGCAAACGCAGGACCCACGCCAGCATCTTGTCGGTTACCTCTCGCCGAGCGACGCACATCGCTACCTCGAGACCGTGCTCACCGAGAACGAGCGGCCGATGATTCCATCGGACATACGGGAGAGAATCGTCTCGGCCGGATTGGGCCTTCCGCTGTACCTGGATCTTGCCGTTACAATATACCTAGATATTCTAGGGCGAGGGAGGACACCGATCGCCGCTGATTTCGGCCAACCATTGCCTGCCGTCGCGGCACGCATGCTTCGGGATCTGGGAGCCGACGAGCAGGAACTACTACGCACCGCCGCCCTACTCGATACATTCAACCTCGACATGCTCAAGGCCGGGTGCCCACAGGTCTCCGATGCCACACTCCACCGTTTCAGCCAACGGCCGTTCCTTGAGGTGGACTCCAACCGCGCATGGCGCTACTCCCTGCACCCCGTTCTTCGCGATGCCATCCGCCAAGCGGACGCCAACCTGCCCAATTCATGGTCGCACAGAGAGCGGGCCATCGTCGCAGCAAGGATTGCCGACCACCTCAAACGCTACGCGGAAGCAGCCGACACTAACGGGGACAGGAGCGCGGAGGTCGCCGTCTTCCGGCAGGTTACAGGTCTGTGCGTCCTGACTGACCAGTTCTTCGACTGGCTTGTCGACATCGCTCAGCGAATCCTTGTGTCCGGACACTGGAACTCACTCGACACGAGCCAGCACGGAAATGACGAGATATCGGCGCTGCTACTGGGAATCCGAAGCGCGCGAGAACGCCGGACGGGTGTCCTCGATAATGCGATTTCGGCTGCCAACACAGCGCTGGAACGGTCAGGCAGCTCCGAGCGACTTCGTCAGTTTCTCGCACTACACCGAGCACACGCACTCCGGGTTGCCGGGAGGTACGCCGAAGCGGCCCTCGACTATGAGTCGCTGCGGCAGCAGAACGGGAGTCACGCCACCGAGGCAGGGTATTGGCTCGCCGATTACCACTACCTTGACGGCCGATTCGAGGATGCGCTGGCAGAACTGGACCAGCTGACCGAGCCACCTGCTGCGCTCCATGGGGAGATCCTTCGACTGAAAGGGCATATTTTCCGGGTGAATGCCCTTTTCTCACGCGCCGAGGCGTGCTACCGCGAGGCTCTCGAGCTGGCACGCGAAACAGGCAATATCGCAGCGGAAGGCAAAGCTTGCACCGACATCGTGCAGACGCTGTCCTGGCAACGTCCGGAGGACGCCCACCGCCTGCGACCAAAGGCGGTGGAGATCAACGAGAATCTTCACAATAAGGTCGAACTCGTCAAGCTGCATGCGGCGACCGCAGTGACGCTGGCGAACCTGGACGATTTCAACGCTGCCGAGGCAGAGGTCCGCCGCGGCCTGAGCTTGACGGAACAGTGCGGATACTCCGGCGGTAAGATCTGGTGCTGGGCCGCTCGCGCCTTCGCATGCATGAAAGCCGGAGACTGGGTCGGCCATGATGAGGCGGTCTCCCAGGTCACGTCCATCGGGCGAGAGCTGGGCGGAAATCGTTTCTGGGGTGATATAACGCGCTGGTGGACGGGTGACGTCACCGACGCTTTCGCCAGCGACACGCGCTGGATCGGCGGTGCACAAGCGGCCCGGGAGCGGTGGCATTCCGTCGCATCCGGCCATCAGGACTGACAGTTCAGACGGCACCATCCATGCAAAAATTGCTACTCGTCGGGTTGGGCACAATAGCCGACGCGCATCTCAGCGCTCTACAACACATCGACGGCGTCGACGTGTTGGGCGGAGTCGACATCGCGCCGCCACCAAGCCTGCTGTTCCGCGGGCGTGACATTCCGCTTTACAAGAGCCTGGGCGAGGCTGCGGCCGCCGGGCATGATCCGGATGTCGTCGTTGTGGCCACCCCGACACCGACACACGCGTCGGTGTGCCGGGAGGCAGCCGAGACATTCCCTTCCGCCGAACTTCTGGTGGAAAAACCCGCCGCGGACGATCACGCCGACGCCACCGCGCTGTTGCGCAGCACCGACGATGGTCGTGGTGTGAACGTTGCCTACCATATGGCCTACTCACCAGAGGTCCTCTGGGGCGAACGCCTGGTGCGCTCGATGTCCGCCGTTCTCGGTCGACCGATCACGGTAAAGGCCGTGTTCTCCGACCCATATGAGTCCCAGATCGGTTCCGCCGCCGCCAGGTTCGGCAGCAGCTGGATCGACTCGGGGATAAACGCGCTCAGCGTGCTCAGCCGATTCGTCGAGCCGGTCAGCCGTAGGTCTCTGCGTCGCCTCGGTGCCGCTGCATGGTCCTGCTACGAAGGCAGGTTCGTCTGCCGTAGCCATACTGGGAACGCCGACCTGGAGGCCACCATTGCGACGAGCTGGCATGTGACGGCCCCGAGCCGGTCCACAAGGATCACTTATTCCTCCGGCGCGGAACTGGTACTGGACCATCACGCGGTCGCCGGCTACCTGCTCCAGGACGGAGCTGTGCAAGAGTTCTTCGGCAGTGACGGACGTGTCCCACGCCGAGAGAGCCACTACCGCAACCTCTACCAGACCTACCTGGCGGAGCGCCGACCGATCATGGGGAAGGAACTCAGCCGCCGACTCCACGACCTGCTTCTCTGCCCCGACGGGTATCCCAGCTGACGCGGCACGACCGTTACGGCACAGCTCGGCTCCACACGTACGGCGGCGGGCGGATGCGACGGCTCAGGCGGCGTGGTGGATGTTGTTGATCCAGGAGCCGGGGAGTTGATCCACTCACTCAGCGCGTCCTGATACGGGACGGCCAGCGTGGCGAGACGCAGCTTGCGGAAGGGGTCGGCCTACGGGCACAGCAGCCACAGGCCCCGTTCTCACACTCGCTCCCCGTGGCCAGGAACTACGAGAACTCGCTGGAGGCGCCTAACATGCCCCGAACCCGACGCTTCGCGACACACAAGCCGCGAAGCGCCAGCCGCAGGCTGCGATGGCAAAGCCAGGCACGTCACCACGACACCACTCATACAGGCGACGACTGACCACACGTTCGCCTCCGCCTGAGACGCCAGACACCCCGATCTCCCACACCGCACCCCCACGGAACCCGCCAAGACAGCTGACGTGCTTCTACACCGCGACGCTCAAGCCGCGTAACGACGCCGCACGCTGCGGCGACGAGCGGGCGGGGCGACATCAACCGGGGGGGCGTGCCGACCGGCGTCGCCTGCCACCGGCCGACCGACCTGGCGACGGGGTCGCGGGGCCACAACCAGCGCAGATGCCAAGCGAAGAACCCGATCGCATCCTCTCTTGCGAACCACGGGACGCCGGTATGCCCGTCCATGGCGGCGTGGCCGATCACGGCGACCGCTGGACGGCTCGCCCACGAGGCGCTGAGACGTCCGGCCAGCGGCCGGGCGAAGGGGGCGCCGCTGTGCGGGTCGGACGTGTCCGGTCTTCTGTGGACGATGAGCGCGTTCCGGTCGAGGGATACGATGTCGCGTCCTTTAATCGAGATCAGAGACGATGCCTTGGGCGGCGGATTCGTATCGCGTCAAAGGGCGGAGGGACGATGGCGGACGGAGCGAAGCAAGAGACGCCGAGCAGGAACACCGCGGCGAAGTGGAGCCTGTACGCCGGTGGCGGGGCTATCTGCTGCCTGGTGCTGCCCTTCCTCGTTCCGCCGTTCGTCGTCGCGTACCTGTGCATGGGGTTCGTGATCGGCCTGGTCGCCATCATCACGGGGCATGTCGGCCGGTTCCGGGGACGCCGACTGGGCGGGGACGGGCGCGGCCGGGCGCTGGTGGGGATTCTGCTCGGCTGGTTTACCGTGCTCGTCTGCGTGGGGGTGGTCCTCTTCTGGTTCGGCATCGCAGCCGTGCTCGCCGTCATCATCGACAGTTTTTGACACGGCCCCCTGACCTGAGGCCGTATCGCGCGCGGTACGTCTGCGGCTTCCCGTTTCAACGGGTCCTGCCCTCCGCAGGCATTCAGCTCTCCGTCCGGCCGCGTTGACGTCCCGGGCGCCGCACGCCGTGCACGTCCACGACCTGGCATGCAGCTGCTGAAGCTGTTGAGCACGCCGCAGGTGATGTCCACAGGACAGCCCGCTTCGCCCTCGGCTTGCGGGCTGATCCGGCAGCACCTGAACGAGCAGAAGCCAAGCCCTACGCGATGCCATCGCGTCCGTGCCCAAATCCGTGACGGCATCCCGGACGAGCATCTGCGGCTTGTGGCGACCTGGGGCGACGCCGAGGAGACATGCTGCACCAATCCGTCAACGGGCACCGGGCACAGCTGCACGGCCCGCGCAAGCTCATGCGACATCCTGCCGGACCCTGCCCGAGTGCAATACCTCCAGGGTGATGATGCGGCCCGAGGGTAAAGGCGCAGGTGGACATGGCCTGCGCAGGGCAGTTTCTGCAGCAACCCGGCGGTTGTGCAAGTGCGCAGGTCAGAACGCTACTGGGAGAACGTCAGCCGGGGTGCCGCACGCTTTGGCGGGGCAGTGCCTCCTCTCCCTCCTAGCCTCCTGAACGGCGAGCGACGGATGTTCGAGCGACTCCAGAAGACCGTCCCAGGGCTGAGTGTGAGCCACCGGGGCGCGCGGCAGCGACTCACTTCCCTGGCCCGCGCAGGTTCACGCGGCGTCCTGCCGCGCCCTGCCCGGTTGCGAGGCGGCCCGGAGGCGTACGTCTACCAGGCGGTCCTGCTGTAGTTGCGATACCTCCAAGGTGATGATGCGGCCCGAGGGTAAAGCCGCAGGTGGGCACGGCCTGCGCAGGGCCTTGAAAGGCAGTTTCTGCAGCAACCCGGCGGTTGTGCAAGTGCGCAGGTCAGAACGCTACTGGGAGGGCGTCAGTCGGGGGCCGCACAGTGCCTCCTCTCTTCTAGCGTCCTGGACGGCGGGCGAGGGATGTCCGAGCAACTCCAAGAGGTGCCCCCAGGGCCGGGAGTGTGCTGCCAGTGGTTCGGCTTCCCGGTCTGCGCGAGGGGTGCGGTCGGGCGTCCGCGTTTAGCGAGAAGTAGGTGCTGGAGGCTGAGGGACCGCCGGGGCTCCTGGTGGGCAGCGCCGGGTTACGTGGTGTAGGCGATGAGGCGGCCGCAGGTTAGGGCGGTCAGCCACAGCAGTAGGGAGGCGGCACCGGTCAGGCGGACGAGGGGCGGGGGCGCGGCGCCGGTGTCCCATGAGGCGATCGTGCAGGTGTGGACGGTGTGGAAGACGGCGGCGTTGCAGCCCGCCAGGGCGATCACGGCCAGCTTCACCTGAAAGGCGGTATTGGCCGCGAGCGCGGTGGCGTTGGCGGAGAACAGCAGCAGCCCGGACGCGGCGGCGAGCGCGAAGCCCGTCCATGTCCAGCGCAGCAGGTGGGTGCCGAGGGTGCGGACGCTCAGAGCGCGGGAGACGCCGAGCAGGCGCAGGTCAAACGCCGTCGCCGAGCCGATCAGCAGGGCCAGGCCCGCAAGGTGTACCACCTCCACCGCCGGGTAGAGCGTCGGGACCCTCGCGGACGGCGCGGGCCACGGCGGTTTCCTCCAGCGCCCGTAGGAAGGCGTCGAGCATTTCACCGTCCTGCCACGTGGCGACGGCGGCGGGTGATCCATGCGACGGCGGCCGCCGCGCCGACGCCCACGCCCGCGACGACCGCGCCACCGAGCAAGGCGTCCCCGTTGTCGTCGCGGCCGGCGGGCGCGCCGGCCCCGGAGGCCGAGGGCGCGGACGAGCCGCCGGGGCAGCCGTCGGAGTAGCGGGTGCGGGTGCCCGCCGAGCGGAACACCACGCGGCCCGACGGTGTGGCGACGGCTTGGACGCGCAGTTCGCCGTCCCAGGAGTTGCCCTGGTCGCAGCGGCGGAACACCACCGCCTCCACCCGGTCGCCGCGTTCGGGGCGGTCATCGGACGGCACGACGTCGGCCATGATGTCCGGCGGGAACAGGATCTCGACGCGGCCCGGGGGCCGGGCGGACAGGCTGTCCACGATGGGGCGGTCGTTCAGCTCGTCCAGCGTGGCGAACCGACCGGCGTCGGCGGGTACGCGCAGCCCCTCGGGGACGTCCACCGTCATGGTGGCGTGCGGGTAGCCCCAGTCGGCCGTCACGACCGTCCCGCTGAGGTAGACGGGACGGGTGCGGTCGTAGTGCCCGGTCGAGCCGTGGTGGGCCGGGCGGGTGAGGATGGTCGCGAGCACGAACGCGAGCGGCATCGTCATGCCGGGGAACGTAGTGATCCGTCCCGAAAAACGCGCTAAAGCATCGTCACGGTGCGGCAAGAAATCCGGGGCGCCCCGGATTACAGCGATACGTTGTACGGAGAAGCGGTACGTCGTTACCAAGGCGGTGTGCCATGACCGACGTCACCTATCCGCTCGCCCGCCGACGCCCGCTGGACCCGCCGGACGAGGCCACCGCGCTGGCCGGGCGGGCGCCGATGCACCGCATGATCTTCGCCGACGGCCACCGCGGCTGGCTGGTGACCGGTCACGCGGCCGCCCGCGCGGTGCTGGCCGACCCCCGGTTCAGCAACCGCCCGGAGCACATGCATGTGCCGATTCCCGGCCGCATGCAGCTGCTGGAGAGGCGGAAGGACCCGCGGTTCGCGCTGCCGCCCGGGTTCTTCATCCGCATGGACCCGCCCGAGCACACCCGCTTCCGCAAGCTGCTGACCGGCCAGTTCACCGTCCGGCGGATGAAGCGGTTGCAACCGCGCATCGAAGAGATCACCCGCGGGTTCCTGGACGCCATGCAGGACGCCGGGCCGCCCGCCGACCTGGTGGAGCATTTCGCGCTGCCCCTGCCGTCCATGGTGATCTGCGAGCTGCTCGGCGTCCCCTACGCGGACCGGGGCCGGTTCCAGGACGACAGCCGGGAGCTGCTCAGCCTGGACATCTCTGCCGACGAGATGCTCGCCGCGATGCACCGGATGCTCTCCTACATGGGCGAACTGGTGCGGCGCAAGCGCGTCGAGCCCGGCGACGATCTGCTCAGCGGCCTGGTCGGGACGGGCGAGCTGAAGGACGACGAGCTGACCGGCGCGGCGATGCTGCTGCTGATCGCCGGGCACGAGACGACCGCCAACATGCTCGGCCTGGGCACGTACGCGCTGCTCACCCATCCCGACCAGCTCGCGGTGCTGCGGGACGACCCGGCCGCGGTCGACGGTGCCGTCGAGGAGCTGCTGCGCTACCTGTCGATCGTGCACATCGGCCCGATACGGACCGCGCTGGAGGACGTCGAGATCGACGGCCGGACGGTCAGGGCGGGCGAGTCCGTCGCCGTGTGCGTGCCCGTGGTGAACCGCGACCCGTCCCGCTTCCCCGACCCGGAGCGGCTCGACCTCACCCGCGACGCGACCGGGCACCTGGCGTTCGGGCACGGCGTGCACCAGTGCCTCGGCCAGCAGCTCGCCCGCGCCGAGATGCGCATCGGCTACCCGGCGCTGCTGCGGCGCTTCCCGACGCTGCGCCTGGCGGTCCCGCCGGAGGAGGTGCCGATGCGCTCGGACATGTCGATCTACGGGGTGCACCGCCTCCCCGTCACGTGGTAGGGGGAGGTATGAAGGTCACAGCGGATCGCGACGTGTGCATCGCCGCGGGCAACTGCGTGCTGACGGCCCCGGACGTCTTCGACCAGGACGAGGACGAGGGCACCGTGGTGCTCCGGCAAGAGGACCCGCCCGAGGAGCTGCGGGAGGCCGTGCGGCGCGCCGTCGAGCTCTGCCCGTCCGGCGCCATCCGGATCGCCGAACCCTGACCGGCGTCGGGGGGATCGCCTAGGTTGCTGCGCATGCCGCTACCCGACGCGCTGCGCACGCGGATGGCCGAGCCGGGCTTCTGGCCGCTGTTCTTCTTCGAGAACGGGCCCGAGGGGCCGGAGGACGAGCACCGGGTGCGGTTCGGCCTGGGCGACGGGTCTGCGCTCGTCCTCGACCTGCGTCTCGCCGACAGGTATGCCGGTTTGCGGCTCGCCGCGCCCAGCCTGCCCGAGCCGGCCGAACTGGGCTGGGACGACCTGGCGCACTTCCATCCGCATGTGCTGCGCTGGGCCGAGTCGGACCTTCTGGGCCGGGCGGTCGCGCTGCGCGATCCGGAGCTGCGGCATCCCGGGCCGCTGCTGGCGCTGCTGCTGCGGTTCGCCTTCCTGGACGGACGCGACGACCCCGACACGATCACGCCGCTGGTCGATGCGGCGTTTCGGCTGGTGCGTCCTCTGGACGACGGCGGCGGCGTCCGGCCTGAGACCCGCGACTGGTATGAGCTGCGGAATCTGAGCGGCTCGGGCCTGCGGTGGACGACCACGCCGGGCGGTCATCCCGCCGTCGCGCAGGACGACCACGTCAACGCGGACATCCCGCTCTCTTCGCTGCGCTCGCCTGGCGGCAGGGGGTTCCCGTTCGCGGAGTGGGCGGCGTTCACCGAACGTGCCGAGCAGATCGTCGCCGACGCCGTGGACGCCGCCCCGCTGGACGTCCCGGACGTGCGGGACGCCCTCGAACGCTGCACCGGCCCGCGCGGGCACCGGCATGTGGGCGCGCTCGCCGAGGCGTTGCGCGCCGCCGGGGGTGCGCATCCCGTGCTGGTGCGCGCGTTGGGGGAGCCGGTGAGCAGGGCGGAGTCGTGCTGGGCGGTGGAGGTGCTGGCCGGGATACCGCAGGGGACGCTGGTCAAGCGGTGGTTCGGCCGCAGTCCGCTGGCCGACGCGCGGTCTTGGGACTTGTCGCTGACCATCGAATATGAGGGCGGGTCCGACCCGTCCGAGGAACTGGCCGAGGATCTGCACGCGGCGCTCCAGCGGGCCGGGCTCGGCCGGGCGGTGATCAGCAGCACCTCTCGCCACTCTGACGGCGGTTCCCGGCGGGTCTCGACGAGCTTCGACGTCCGGGTGCGCGACGACCTGGAGGGCGGCGTCGCGCTGATCCGCGAGGCGCTCCACCGACACAATGCGGCCGCGAACGCGAGGTTGCGGCACTCGGCCGCGCCCTACGAGCCCGTCCCCCTGCACTGACGAAACCGCCCTCCGGCACCACACAGAAGGAGCACGCCGCTCCCACCCGCCGCACGGACGGCGGCACCCGGGCGGTCAGCCGCCGGTGCCCGCGCCGACGACACACACCCGGACACACCTCTCTCTGGTCATCTCTCCAGTCATCAAGGCCGCTCGCCGCCGAGTGGTCGGCCGTCGGCCCGCCTAATGGCGGCACCGGGGCCGTCAGCCGCCGGTCAACGCGGACGCGCCGCTGGCCCGCGCCCGCGCCGCCTGGTTCCTCACCTTCGCGTTCTGGGGGTACGGCGACCACGTCCGGCACCTTCGGCGGGTGGACGACGCGCTGGCCGTCTTCCGCGCGCACGGCGACACATGGGGCGAGGCGGCCGCGTTGAGCACCCGCGCCAAGCCGGCGATCGGCCGCGGCGACCTGGCGGGGCTGCGCCGCGACGCCGAGCGGGCCCTGCGCCTGTTCGCCGAGCTGGGCGACGAGTGGGGACGGCTGGAGGCCGCCCGCGCCCTCACCCACCGGGCCGAGATCACCGGCGACCACGCCGAGGCCGAGCGGCTCGTCCGGCAGGCCCTGCCGCTCGCCGAGGACCTGGGCATGTGGAGCGAGGTGTCGTTCCGGCTGTCGGCGCTGGGCCGGATCGCGCTGCTGACCGGCGACCTGGCGCGGGCCCGGGAGCTGCACGAACGGGCCCGGCGCCTGGCGGTGGACCGGTCGGCCAAGGCGGCGCAGGAGTTCGCCGAGATCGGGCTCGGCCTGGTGGCGCGCCGCGCGGGCGACCTGGCCGCCGCCGAGGCGCACCTGCGGGCGCCGCTGGAGTGGCTGCGGGGCGTCGGCGGGACGCCGGGCATCGCGCTCGTCATGGCCCAGCTCGGCTACATCGCCGAGGAGCGGGGCGACGCCGCCACCGCCCTGGCCCGCCACCGGGAGGCGTACGAGGCGGCCCGGTCCCTCGGCGACCCGCGCGCGATCGCGCTGGCGCTGGAAGGGCCGGCCGGGGCGTACTCGCCGGCGGGCGAGCACGCGCACGCGGCCCGGCTGCTCGGTGCGGCCGCCGCGGCGCGGGAGGGCGTCGGCGCGCCGCTGCCGTCCGCCGAGCGCGGCGATGTGGACCGCGCCGCCGCCCGCTGCCGGGCCGCCCTCGGTGCGGACGGTTTCGCCGCCGAGTTCGCTCGCGGGAATGCCGACCGTCAAATCACAGTTTTTCGGACATGACCTTCTCGACCGGTTGGGACGGCGACGCCCTCGATCTGGACACCTACCTGGGGCGCCTCGGCTTCGACGGCCCGGTGCCCCCTACGCTCGCCGCGTTGCGGGCGCTGCACCGCGCCCACGTCACGTCCATCCCCTTCGAGAACCTGGAGATCATGCTCAGCCGGGATGTGCCGCTCGACCTCGCCTCTTTGCAGGACAAGATGGTGCGCGGGCGGCGCGGCGGCTACTGCTTCGAGCACAACCGGCTGTTCGCGGCGGCGCTGGAGCGGCTGGGTTTCCGCTTCACCGCGCTGATCGGGCGCGTCACGATGGGCGCGGAGAACAAGATCCGGCCTGCCACGCATGCGCTGCTGAGCGTGCAGCCCGCCGACGACGACCGCGCCTGGCTGTGCGACGTGGGGTTCGGCGCCGGGCCGCTGGAGCCTTTGGAGTTCACCGACGGCGCCTCCGCCACCCAGGGCGAGGGCTGGCGTTACCGGCTGGAGCGGCTGGGGCCTGTGGACGAGCGTGTGCCGCATGTGGCGCTCTGGACGCTGTGGCAGGCGCCCGCCCCGGGCACGGCGGAGGACGAATGGGTCGATCGGCACAACTTCACCGATAGCCCGGCGTTCCCGATCGACTACGAGGTGGCCAACCACTACGTCTCGACGCACCTGCGTTCGCCGTTCACCAGCCGTCCGTTCGCGCAGCGCTACTCCGCCGACGCGCACCACGTGCTGGACGGGCTGACGCTGACCACGTTCCGTCCGGACGGCTTGGCCGACAAGCGCGAGCTGAGCCCGGGCGAGGTGGCGGACGTGCTGGCGGACGTGTTCGGGATCGTGCTGGACGAGGCCGACGCCGCCCGCCTGACGGCGTCGCTCTCCGGATGACCGGAGCCGCCCGCCGCCGGAGACGTTCGCCGACGCGCCGCTGGGCGCCGCCGGGCCCGCGCACTACCTGCTGGACCTGCGCGCCCCGGCGCCGGAGGCGGTGCGGAACTGGCCGGGGACGCCCGGCAGGGTGCGCACGATCGGGCCGGCCTACCGTCCCGAGGACGGCGCCGACCGCCACTCGTCCGGCGCCGGGCTGGGCGCGTGGTTCGACGCGGTGAGGCACTCGCAGCAGGTGACGCCCGTGCGCTGGCTGCCCGCGGGCGGCCGGTAGCGGCTCAGCCGAGGTCGAGGCGGGCGAACCGCAGGGCGTCGGCGGACGCGCGGTCGAACCAGTGGGCGTCGTCGGCCAGGCGCAGCAGCGGCCGCTCCTCGGCCAGGTCGGCGAGCAGGGTGAGCACCGCCAGCCCGACGAGGAACCGGTCCACGGTGCGGGGGCCGGCGGTCAGGCCGAGGGCGGCTGCGAGTGCTCGCGCCTGGGTCGGCGGGAGGGCGTCGATGCGGTCGAGATGCCGTCCGAGGAGCAGGTGCAGGGCCGCGTAGGGCATCGCGGCCTCGGTCTCCACGCCGGTGGCGCGCAGCACCCGCATGGCGGGCCGATCCGCCGGACTCGGACGCGGCGAGCGCCGCCGCGCGGTCGAGCAACGCGGATTTGCCGATTCCGGCCTCCCCGCGGACGACCAGGACGCCGCCGCGGCCGTCGCACGCCCGCCGCAGCAGCCGTTCGACCTCGGCGGTCTCCTCCGCCCGCCCGTACAGCATGCCGCCACATGACTCAGCCGGAACGACTCCGCGGACATGGCGGAATTCCGACGGCGTACCCGCCGGTAAATGAAGAATCTTCCATCTTCGGGCGTGCTGGGTTATCGTCCTCCCACACGGCCCGGTAGTGCAGCCCGGGGCGTGGAAGTCTAAGGGGCCTCGCCGCTCCCCCCACGGCGAGGCCCCGTCCCATGCACCCGGCAGGGTTGGATCCCTGCTGCCGGGTACCGGCTCATCATGACCGAACGCCGAAACGCCGCCGAAGATTCCCGGCCCCTTGCGGACCGGCGGGCCGAGGCCGGAGCCCCGCAGGAAGAGGACCACGACTTCGGCGACGAGCACACCGCCAGCTCCACCAAACCCCCGATCGCCGAGGCCGAGACCCCCGGCGGCGAGGACGAGGGGTACAGCCCGCAGACCGAAATACCGTGAATCCGCTTGCCGTGTGACCCGTGTTAGGGGTGTGGTCGCTGGGGAACACGCCGTCGCATGAACCACTCGGAGACCCCGGTGCTCGACGCGCTCGTCGCCTACCGGCGCCGACGCGAGCTGCCCTTCACACCGCCCGGGCACAAGTCGGGGCGGGGCGCCGATCCGCGGGTGCGGGAGGTCCTCGGCGAGGCGGTGTTCCGCTCTGACGTGCCCTCCGTCTCCGGCCTGGACGACCGCCGCTCCTCTTACCGCGTCCTGCGCAGGGCACAGGAGCTGATGGCCGACGCCGTGCGCGCCGAGAACGCGTTCTTTTGCACCTGCGGCGGCTCCCTGGCGATCGGGAGCGCGATGCTGTCGGTCGCCGGGCCCGGTGGGAAGCTGCTGGTCGGGCGGGACGCCCACAGGTCGGTGGTGTCCGGGCTCGTCCTCGGCGGGATCGAGCCGGTCTGGGCGGAGCCGCAGTGGGATCACGACCGGCATCTGGCGCACCCGCCGTCGGCCGAGGCGTATGCGCGGCTGTTCGCCGAGCACCCCGACGCGCACGGCGCCCTGGTGACCAGCCCCACCCCGTACGGCACCTGCGCCGACCTGGAGGCGATCGCCGACGTGTGCCACCGCTACGGGCGCCCGCTGATCGTGGACGAGGCGTGGGGGGCGCACCTGCCGTTCCATCCGGACCTGCCGACGTGGGGGATGGCCGCGGGCGCCGACGTGTGCGTCACCAGCGTCCACAAGATGGGCGGCGGGCCGTCGCAAGGGGCGGTGCTCCACCAGCAGGGCGGCCTGGTGGACCCGGCGGCGCTCAAGTCCCGCGCGGACCTGCTGGGCACCGCTCACCCGTCCGCGCTCGTGCACGCGGGCCTGGACGGCTGGCGCCGCCAGATGGTCGAACACGGCCGCGAGCTGCTGCAGCACGCCATCGACCTGGCCGCCGAGGTGCGCGAGGAGATCGTGCACATCCTCGGGGTGCACGCGGCGGGACCGGAGCTCGTCGGCCCCGGCCGCGCCCACGACCTGGACCCGTTGCACCTCGTGCTGGACCTGGCCGAGCTGGGCGTCAGCGGCTACCGCGCCGCCGACTGGCTGCGCGAGACGCACCGGGTCGCCGTGCATCTGGCCGACCACCGGCGGATCAGCGCCCCGCTCACCGTCGCCGACGGCAAGGAGACCGCCGACGCGCTGCTGACCGCCCTGCACGACCTGTCGCGGCACGCGCCCGCGCTGCGCGACGTCCCGCCGATCTACGTGCCCGCCCCGGCGGACCTGCGGCTGGAACAGGCGGTCCCGCCACGCGAGGCGTTCTTCGGCCCGGCCGAGCAGGTCCCCGCCGACCAGGCCGCTGGCCGGGTCGCCGCCGAGACGCTCACCCCGTCCCCGCCGGGCGTCCCCGCGGTACTGCCGGGCGAGCGGCTCACCGCCCCGATCATCGACTACCTGCGCACGGGCGTGGCCGCCGGAATGCTCGTCCCCGACGCCACCGACCCGACCCTGACCACCATCCGCGTCCACACCACCCCCTGACCCCGCCCGAACCTAGGGCCCCGCTGGACACCGTGCACCAGCTCACCGGCCCGGATCGAACCCGCTCGCGCATCAGGCGCTGAACCGCAGTGGGCACCGTGCACGTGCCGGGCCCCCGCGCGGGCATCGAACACTGCGTCTGCGCTGGACATCGGGCCCGCATGAAGAGCCGAGCCGGTATCAGCCACCGGGCCCGCGCCGGACACCGGGCCCGCGGTGGGCGCGGGGCCGGGCGTCCGGCGGGCGGAGGCGGCGTCGGTCAGGCGGAGACGTGGGACTTGTCGCGGGTCCAGTGGCGGTGTGCGGCGATGGCGTTGATCAGTTCGCGTTTGAAGTCGTCGTCCGGTCCGCCGGGGGCGCCCGCACCGCGTCGGGTGACCACGCCCTGGTCCACCTCGACCAGGCCCTCGGTGGCGATGTGCAGGGTGGACAGGCCGGCGCGGCCGAGCAGCTCGACACCGGCATCCAGGGCGCCGATCGCCTTGCAGTGCTTGTAGGTCTCGGCGACGAAGTGCAGCGCGTCGCCGTCCTCGGACAGGGTGCGCACGCTCTCCTCGCCGCCGGGGATCACCACCGCGTCGTACAGCACCGACGCCACGGTGGGCAGGGCGCGGGTCACCTCCACCTGGTCGCCGTCGGCGCTGCGCACGGCGCCGTCGTGGGCGGCGAGCACCTCGCAGACCGCGCCCTCCTCGGTGAGCGCCTCGCGGACGGCGTTGACATCGGCCGCCTCCACCCCGTCGGCCACCAGCATCGCGACCTTGCGCGCCTTGATCGTGTCGGCCGGGGAGTTGGCCTGGCTGAGCGCGGGCGAGCTGCGGCCGTGGTTGGCCGCGACCGGGGCCTTGGGCGGCTCCACGCCGATGCCCTCGGCGACCCGCGTGGCCAGGTCGTGGTCGACGTGGTTGAGCTGCTCCACGACGCCCTCCCGGATGTGCCGGTGCTCGACCTTGCCCAGCTCGAAGCGGAACGCCGAGACGATGTGCTCCTTCTCCCAGTCGCACATGCTGTTCCAGAACAGCGTGGCCTGGCTGTAGTGGTCGGCGAAGCTCTCGCTGCGCTTGCGGATCTTGGTGCCGTCCACCCGCTCCTGGTAGTGCCGGTACACCCCGTCGCCGTCGACGCCCGCGCCGATCGCCGGGCAGCCGCCCGACAGCGAGTTCTTGTGGTAGGCGGCCCGGCCCTGGTGGATCTGCGTCTGGTGGTAGGCGTCGCGGTGGTGGTTGCGCACCGGGGCCACCGCGCGGTTCACCGGCAGCTGCGTGAAGTTGGGCCCGCCCAGCCGGATCAGCTGGGTGTCCAGGTAGGAGAACAGCCGCGCCTGCAGCAGCGGGTCGTTGGTGAAGTCGATGCCGGGGACGACGTTGCCCAGGCAGAAGGCCACCTGCTCGGTCTCGGCGAAGAAGTTCTCCGGGTTGCGGTCCAGCACCAGCCGGCCGACCGGGCGCACCGGCACCTCCTCCTCCGGGATGATCTTGGTGGCGTCGAGCAGGTCGAAGTCGAACCGGTGCTCGTCGGCCTCGGGCACCAGCTGCACGCCCAGCTCGTACTCGGGGTAGTTGCCCGCCTCGATGGACTCCCACAGGTCGCGCCGGTTGAAGTCGGGGTCCTTCCCGGCGATCTTCTGGGTCTCGTCCCAGTCCAGGGAGTGGGTGCCGAGCTCGGGCTTCCAGTGGAACTTCACGAACGTGCCCCGGCCCTCGGCGTTGACGAGCCGGAAGGTGTGCACGCCGAAGCCCTGCATCATGGCGAAGCTGCGGGGCAGCGCCCGGTCGGACATCAGCCACATCATCATGTGCATGGTCTCGGGCTGCAGCTGCACGAAGTCCCACAGGGTGTCGTGGGCGGACGAGGCCTGCGGGATCTCGTTGTGCGGCTCGGGCTTGACCGCGTGCACGAAGTCGGGGAACTTGATGCCGTCCTGGATGAAGAACACCGGCATGTTGTTGCCGACCAGGTCGAAGTTGCCCTGCCGCGTGTAGAACTTGGTGGCGAAGCCGCGCACGTCGCGTACGGTGTCGGCCGACCCGCGGGACCCGGCGACGGTGGAGAACCGGACGAACACCTCGGTCTCCACGGAGGGGTCGCGCAGGAACTCCGCGACGGTGTACTCGGCGAGCGAGTCGTCGTACACGCGGAAGTGCCCGTAGGCACCGGCGCCGCGCGCGTGCACCACCCGTTCCGGGATGCGCTCGTGGTCGAAGTGGGTGATCTTCTCGCGGAAGTGGAAGTCGTCCATGATCGTGGGGCCGCGTTCCCCCACGCTGAGCGAGTTGTCGGTGTCGTCGACCCGGACGCCCAGGTCGGTGGTCAGCGCGGAGTCGCGCGGATCCACCCGGAATTCGTCGAGTTGCCGCTGTTTGTCGGCGCGGTCACCGGAGCTCGCCATGATCGTTGTCCTCAGCTCGTCGGATGTCGGTCGGTTGTCGCGCGCCGTACCCGACAAAACGCCCGATATACCGACAGACGCGATCAATCACATGAATGCCCGCATCGCCTGGCGCATCGCCCCCACCTCGCCGGGTAGGAGGACCCCCACACCCCGACACCGCCCCGTCCGAGAAGGATGACGACATGGCGAACAAGACCGGCGACGGCCCCTCGCGGAAGGCGCCGGACCGTCCCGCCCGGCTCGGCCGGGACGCCTGGTGGGGCGTCGCCAAACGCACCGTCCGCGAGTTCCGCGACGACAACCTGGTCGACTGGGCCGCCGCGCTCACCTACTACGGCGTGTTGTCGATCTTCCCCGCGCTGATCGTGGTGGTGTCGCTGGTGGGCCTGTCGGGCCAGTCCGGCACGCAGACGCTGACCGACAACATCCGGCAGCTCCCGTCGGGCCAGCCGCGCGACGTGCTGATCAGCGTCGTGGAGGGGCTGAGCGACACCGCGCCCACCGCCGGCGTGCTGGCCGCCGCGGGCCTGCTGGTGGCGCTGTGGTCGGCGTCCAAGTACGTGGCGGCGTTCATCCGCGCCGTCAACGCGGTGTACGACGTCCCCGAAGGCCGCCCCCTGTGGAAGCTGGCGCCGCTGCGGGTGGGGCTGACCCTGCTGATGGTCGTCCTGCTGGGCGCCAGCGCGCTCGCGGTGACGTTCACCGGACGCCTCGCCGAGCAGGCCGGCCGGATGCTGGGCCTGGGCTCGGCGTTCGTCACCGGCTGGAACTACGCCAAGTGGCCGGTGATCCTGCTGGTGGTGGTCATCGCGGTGGCGACCCTGTACTGGGCCGCGCCCAACGTCCGCCGGGGCTGGCGGTGGGTCACCCCCGGCAGCGCGCTGGCGATCGCGCTGTGGATCGTCGCGTCCGGCGGGTTCGCGGTCTATGTGGCGAACTTCGGCTCCTACAACGCCACCTACGGCGCGCTGGCCGGCGCCGTGATCTTCCTGGTCTGGCTGTGGATCTCCAACCTGGCCGTCCTGCTCGGCGCCGAACTGGACGCCGAACTGTCCCGCGCCCGGAAGATCGCCGCAGGCGCCCCCGAGACGGTCGAGCCCGTCGCCGAACCCCGCGACACCCGCAAATTCTCCCCCGCAGACCGCAAAGAGTACGCCGAACACTCCCGCAACGGACGCCCCGAGGACACGCACCCGCGTGATAAGCGGCCCCACAGCACGCACACCACCGGCAAACCCGCCCCATAACCGCCCGCCACCGTGGCAACGCTCCCCGCCACAGACGCGACAGGCGGCCCCGCGCCGCGCTTCCCGAGGACGCACCCCCGTGACGGGCAGCCCGCAGCAGGTACACCACACGTCCGCACGCTGACCACCCACCAGCGCGGCAACGATCGCGGCAGGCGGCTGCGTGATCACCTCGCGGCCCCCGCAACGGACGCCCCGCGGCGCGCGCCCTAACCGGCTGCCAGGGTGGCGACGATCTCGGAGGCGGGGGCGGCGGATGCCAGGCGGTAGGAGACGCCTGCCCACAGGTGCAGCGCGTCTGCGTCGCCCTGGGCGGCGGCCGCCTTGCGCAGCGGCGACGTCAGGTAGTGCACCTCCGGGTACGCGGCGGGCGCGTGCGCCGAGTGCTCGGTCAGGAACCGGTTGACCAGCCCACGGGCGGGACGTCCGCTGAACGCCCGGGTCAGGGCGGTCTGGGTGAAGCGGAGATCGGCCAGTGCCGCCTTGTGCACGGCGCTGGCGCCGCTCTCCGGGCAGCGCAGGAAGGCGGTGCCGAGCTGCGCCGCGTCCGCCCCGAGCGCGAGCACCTCGGCGACGTCCGCGGCCGTCCCCAGTCCCCCGGCTGCGATCAGCGGCTGCGCGGTGACCTCCCGCACGGCGGGCAGCAGTTCGCGCAGCGGTGTCCCGCCGTCGGTGTTGGTCCACGACCCCTGGTGACCGCCCGCCTCCACGCCCTGCACGCACAATCCGTCGGCGGCACCGGCGGCGCGGGCCTCGGCCACGGACGTCACCGTCACGATCACCACGGCGCCCCGCCGCTGGAACTCGCGGATCAGCGCCTCGCCGGGGCGGCCGAAGGTGAAGCTCACGACCGCGGGCGGGTCGGCCAGCAGATCCTCGATCTTGGCGTCCCAGCCGTCGGTCCGGTCCCCCGGCGCGCCCAGGCCCGCGCCGAGCCGCGCCGCTTCGGGCGCCAGCCGCGCCGCGTACGCGTCGAGGGCCGTCTCGTCCACGGCGTCGTGGGACGGCATGAAGACGTTCACCCCGAACGGCCGCGACGTCGCCGCGCGCGTCCGCTCGATCTCGTCCCGCATGGCGGCCGCGGTCTTGTACCCGGCGGCGAGGAACCCCAGCGCGCCCGCCTCGGCCACCGCCGCCACCAGTTCCGGCCGCGCGGCCCCGCCCGCCATCGGCGCCTGCACGACCCCCGTCTCGGGCACCCACCAGGCCCCGCCCCCACGCACACTCACCACACCCGCAACTTAACCTGCGCTCTCGACGGCAAAGGTTTCCGGGGACGGCTCAGAGCCCCTCGCCATGTTTACCACCGGCGGTAGCATGGTGATATGGCAGCACTGCCTTCCGAACACGACGCGCCACTGGCGCTATCCGCCTCCGCGCAGGATCGCATTCATGCACTTGAGAGGCTGCTGATCCTGTACGGCAGTTCCCAGCACGACGAGGCCATGTTCCGCCTGGCGGCCGCCTCGGGAGGTGATCCGCGTTCTCTCGGGCCGGCGCGGAAGGTCAGTGTGTCGCTGCCCGAGGGGTTGACCGAGGCTGTGCGCCAGCGTGTCGGCAAGGGCGAGTTCAGCCGGTATGTGGCGGCGGCCGTGGCTCGCCAGCTGGAGTCCGACCTGCTGGCCGAACTCGCCGCCGAACTGGAGGCCGAACACGGTCCCATTCCGGAGGAGTTCCTGGCCGAGGCACGGGACGCATGGCCGGACCACGACTAGCCACGGGCGGAACGCTCGTCCTCGACAGCGAGGGGCTGTCCAAGCTGGCGGCCGGCCATCCCCGCGCACGGGCCCATCTGGAGACGGCGCGGATGCGCCGGGCCCAGGTCGTGGTGAACGCCGTCACCCTGACCGAGGTGCTGCGGGGCGGGGCACGTGGCGCACGCGTGCACCGGGTGCTGTCCCGGCTGATCGCGTTGCCGGTGACCCCGGAACTCGCCCGCCGGGCCGGGGAGCTGCTCGGAGCCACCGGGCTATCGGGTCACCGGTGCGCCATCGACGCGCTGGTGGCCGTGACCGCGCTCAGCATGCCCCGCCCGGTCGTGCTGCTCACCAGCGACCCGGATGACCTGTCGCGGCTCGTGGAAGAGCCCGACCGCCCCAAGGATCAGCGCGTCGTCATCGTGCACGTGTGACCCTCGGGAGGGGCACACGTGCGCACGGGTCAGGCGGGCGTGAGCTTGTAGCGGATGGGGAGGTACTTGGGGCCGCCCACGAAGGTGGTGGCGACGTTCTCGGGTTCGCCCGCCAGTTCGATGGAGGTCAGGCGGGGGATCAGCTCCTCGAAGAAGGCGCGTGCCTCCATGCGGGCCAGGGCGGCGCCCAGGCAGTAGTGGACGCCGAAGCCGAACGCCAGGTGCTTGTTGGGGTCGCGGCCGACGTCGAAGCGGAACGGGTCGTCGAAGACGTCCTCGTCGCGGTTGGCCGAGGGGTAGGACAGCAGCAGCGCCTCGCCCGCGCGGATGGGGACGCCGCCCACCTCGCAGTCCTCGGCGGCGGTGCGCATGAACTCCTTGACCGGGGTGACCCAGCGGATCATCTCCTCCACCGCCGACGGCATCAGGTCGCGGTCCGCGCGCAGCCGGTCCAGCTGGTCGGGGTGCTCGATCAGGGCGCGCAGCCCGCCGGAGATCGTGGAGCTGGTGGTGTCGTGCCCGGCGGTCGCGATGAGCACGTAGTAGGAGGCGGTGTCGAGGTCGCTGAGCGGTTCGCCGTCGACGCGGGCGTTTGCGATCGCCGAGGCCAGGTCGTCGGTGGGGTGCGCGCGGCGGGACGCGGTGAGCTCGTTGAAGTAGGCGAAGAAGTCCAGCAGGACCTCCAGGCCCTCCACCGGGCTGTCGCCGCGCTGCAGGTCGGGGTCGGCGTTGCCGAACAGCTCCTGGGTGAGCTTGAGCATGCGGTCGAAGTCGGATTCGGGCAGCCCGAGCAGCGACAGGATCACATACAGCGGGTAGTGCACCGCGACCTGCTGGACGAAGTCGCACTCCCCGCCCAGTTCGAGCATGCGGTCGACGTAGCGGCGGGCCAGCTCCTTGACGCGGGGCTCCAGGGCGCGCATGGCGCGGGGCCGGAACCAGTCGGCGCCGATGGCGCGCAGCACGCGGTGGTCGGGGTCGTCGATGTGGACGAGGGTGCGCAGCCCGATGCCCTGTTCCGCGCGCTGCCGGTTGAGTTCGTCCATCTCGGCGGTGGCCAGCAGCGGGCGGGGCGCGTTCAGGAAGAGGCGGTGGTCGCGCTCGATCTCCATGATGTCGGCATGCCGGGTGACGGCCCAGAACGGGTTGTAGCCCGGCGCCTCCACCCGGTGCACCGGGGCCTCGCGGCGCAGCACGGCCAGCGCGGCGTGCAACCGGTCGTCGTCGGCGTACGCGGTGGGGTCGGCGAGGGCCAGGCCCGCCTCTTCAACGCTCGGAGTCATGACTCCCCTTCGTGTCCGTGCAGCCGCCCGTCAAGGACGCCAGCACCGCCGAATGTCATTCGGTCAAAGGTCGGTGAACGTGCCGTGGCGGCCGTGTCCGGCGGTGAACCGGGCGACCCCCTCGGCGGCGTCCGCCAGCGAACGCACGCCGTGCCCGTACTCCACCGCCAGCGCCTGCTCCTCGGCCAGGCCCTCGGTCTCCAGCGCCGCCAGGCGGTCGCCGCGCAGGCAGGTCTGCGGGAAGCGGGCGATCTCGGCGGCCAGGTCCTCGGCGGCCCGCCGGGACGTGCCCGGCGGGACGAGCCGGTTGGCCAGCCCGATGTCGTACGCCTCCTTCGCGGGCACCGGCCGCCCGGTCAGGATGAGGTCCATCGCCCGGCTGCGGCCGATCAGCCGCGACAGCCGGAACGTGCCGCCGTCGATCAGCGGCACGCCCCACCGGCGGCAGAACACCCCGAACACCGCATCGGACTCCGCCACCCGCAGGTCGCACCACAGCGCCAGCTCCAGGCCGCCCGCGACGGCATACCCGGCGACCGCCGCGATGACGGGCTTGCCCAGCCGCATCCGGGTGGGGCCCATGGGCCCGTCGCCGTCCGCCTCGACGCGGTTGCCGCGCGGCGTGCCGACCGCCTTGAGGTCGGCGCCCGCGCAGAACGTGCCGCCCTCGCCCCACAGCACGGCGACCGACGCGTCGGGGTCGGCGTCGAACTCGCGGAACGCGTCGGCGAGCTCGGCCGCGGTCGGGCCGTCCACCGCGTTGCGCACCTCCGGACGGGACAGGATCACCGTGGTGACCGGCCCGTCCCGCTCCACCCGCACAGCCGTCATGACGACCGACACTACGGGCCGCGGGTCCGGGGAGGAGGAGTTTCCGGACGGTGAGATCTGCCTGACCCGGGTGGTCAAGCGGCCGTCATGACACGGTCACGGGGGGTAATGTCTCGCCGACATGACGAACACCCTCGCCAAGGCGGTGAGTCTGCGACCGCTGACCGCCCGCTCGGTCGTCCTGAGCACCCTGCTGGGCCTGCATCCGCCTCGGCTGCGCGCCCGGCACCTGGTGCGCGTCGGGGCGCTGTTCGGCATCGCCGAGGGCACCGTGCGGGTCGCACTGTCGCGCATGGTGGCCGCGGGCGACCTGGTGCACGTCGACGGCGCGTACGAGCTGACCGAACGGCTGCTGCGCCGCCAGGCCCGGCTGGACGAGGCCCGCTCCCCGCGCACCCTGCCGTGGGACGGCACCTGGGAGATCGCCCTCGTCACCGCCGAACGGCGCCCCGCCGCCGACCGGGCCGCGCTGCGCCAGGCCATGCAGGCGCTGCGGATGGCGGAGCTGCGCGAGGGCACCTGGCTGCGGCCCGCCAACCTGGCCCGGCCCCGGCCCGACGTGGTGCTGCGGCAGTGCACGTACCTGCGCGGCCGTCCCGAGTGCGACCCGGCGGGGCTGACCGCGACGCTGTGGGACCTGGCCGCCTGGGCCGCCGACGCCGCCGTCCTGCTCGACGCGCTCGACCGCGCCACGTCCCTGGCCGACCGGTTCACCGTGTCCGCGGCGGTGCTGGGCCACCTGCTGCGCGATCCCCTGCTGCCGGACGAGCTGCTGCCCGCCGACTGGCCGGGGCCCGAGCTGCGCGCCCGGTACGCCCGGTGCGAGGCGCGGCTCGAACGGCTGCTCGCCGAATGCGTGCCGACCGGAGAGACGGCCGGAGAGGCGGCCGGCGAGCAGCTTGCCAAATCGTGATCTTTCCGGCATTGCCTTGGGCCGATCTCGGCGTCACCCTCCTCCCGTGACCGTGACCGCCGAAAACGAGCAGGTCACGCGAAGGAGGTAGACATGGCCGTGGCCCACAAGGCCCTGGGCGCGATGCTCCGCCGCAAACCGATCGAGCAGATCGACGACGAGGCCGCGACGAGCGGCCTGCGGCGCACTCTCGGACTCTGGCAGCTCACCGCGATCGGCGTGGGCGGCATCATCGGCGCGGGCATCTTCTCGCTGGCCGGCGCCGTCGCCAACGAGACCGCCGGACCCGGGGTGCTGATCTCATTCCTGATCGCGGGGGTGGCCAGCGCCGCCGCCGCGTTCTCCTACGCCGAGTTCGCCGGGCTGATCCCCCGCGCCGGATCGGCCTACACCTACGGGTACGCGGTGCTCGGCGAGTTCGCGGGCTGGGCCATCGGCTGGGACCTGCTGCTGGAGTACACCGCGATCGTGGCGGTGGTGGCCATCGGCATATCCGGCTACTTCAACGACCTGCTCGGCTTCCTGGACATCGACCTGCCGCTGTGGATGATGGGCGCGCCCGGCACCGAGCCCGAGGGCGTGGCGGGCGGCAGCTACAAGGTCAACCTGTTCGCGGTGCTGCTGTGCCTGCTCATCGCCTACGTGCTCAACCTGGGCATGAAGAGCGCCGCCCGGTTCGAGACCGCGCTGGTGTACCTGAAGGTCGGCATCGTGCTGCTGGTCATCGTGGTCGGCGCATTCAAGATCAAGACGGGGAACTACTCGCCGTTCCTGCCGTACGGGCTGGACGGCGCGTTCACCGGGGCCGCCACGGTCTTCTTCGCCGTCTTCGGCTACGACGCGATGTCGACCGCCGCGGAGGAGTCGCACGACGCCCGGCGGCACATGCCCAAGGCGATCGTCTACTCGCTGGCGATCTCGATGGTGCTGTACGTGCTGGCCTGCCTGGTGCTCACCGGCATGGTGGACTACCGCAGCATCGACCCCAACGCCGCGTTCTCCTCGGCGTTCGACGACGCGGGCCTGGAGACGGTCGGGTTCGTCATCGCGGTCGGCGCGATCCTCGGCATCCTGACCGTGCTGTTCACGTTCATGATGGGGGCGGCCCGGGTGTGGTTCTCGATGAGCCGCGACGGGCTGCTGCCGGGCTGGTTCGCCCGCACCCACCCCACCCGCAAGGTGCCGACCCGCATCACCTGGCTCCTCGGCGCGGGCTCGGCGCTGATCGCCGGGTTCCTGCCCATCGGGGAGGCCGCGGAGCTGACCAACATCGGCATCCTGCTGGCGTTCATCGTGGTGTGCGTCGCGGTGATCGTGCTGCGCTACCGGCGGCCCGAGCTGCCCCGGCAGTTCCGCACCCCGGGCATGCCGGTGGTGCCGGTCGTCGGGGTGGTGTTCTCGCTGTGGCTGATCACCTTCCTCAAGCACGAGACCTGGCTGCGGTTCGCCGCGTGGTTCGTGCTCGGCTGCGTGATCTACTTCGCCTACGGCCGCCGCCACTCGCTGCTGGCCCGCGGCGACGCCCCGGCTGAGAAGGCCGCCGGCGAGTAGCCGCCGTTCCCCGGGGCGGTCAGGCGGCGACGAGCCGGCCCATCTCGGCGCGGACCGCCTCGGGGATCTCCACCGGACGGCGGGCGTCCCGGTCGACGAACACGTGCACGAAGTGCCCCTCGGCGACCAGGGTGCCGTCCGACCGGTACATGCCGATCTCCCAGCGCACGCTCGACCGGCCGAGCTTGCCGATGCGCGCGCCCACGCTGATGGTGTCGGGGAACGACACCTCGGCCTTGTAGACGCAGTGCGACTCCACGCACAGCGCGATCGCCGGGCTGGTCGCGGGGTCGAAACCGGCCGCCTTGATCATCCACTCGTTGATGACGGTGTCCATCAGCGAGTAGTGGACGACGTTGTTGACGTGCCCGTAGAGGTCGTTGTCCTTCCACCGCGTGGGGACGGTCTCCCAGTGCGCGTACTCATCCCGGTTCACGGCGGCAAGTGTAGGAGCGGCCCGAAGCCCGCCCCGTGACGGGCCCATGCAGCGGCCCGGTGCGGCACAGGCCGTCCGCGTCCCCGTGCGGCGGGGACTGCGCGACGGGGGTGTTCAGTGGCGGTGGTGGCCGCCGCCGCGGAGGCGGGCCATCAGCCGGCGCACCTTCGCCTGGGTGCGGGGATCGCGCGCGTAGCGCTCGGCCTTGGCGCGCATCCGCCGTCCCTGCGGGCCGGTGGCGTACCGCCTGATCCGGTCGATGAGCGTGGGCATGTCTCCTCCTCGGGTCGGGTCCGGGAGGTCGCCGCCCGGTCGCCGCCGGGGGCGGCGGGTGGGGCACGGCGGGCGCCGCCCGAACCGTTCGGGGTCTGCCCGCCGTATCCCGGTCAATGCTTCTTGTTCACCTTCTTGAGAAGTCCGCGTACCTTCTCCTGGGTCTTGGGGTCGCGGGCCAGCTGTTCGGCCTTCTCTCGGGCCTTGCGGCCCTGCGGGCTGTCGGCGAGCTTCTTGAGCCGGTCGCTGAGCGAGGCCACGGTTTCCTCCTGCCGCCGGGCGGGCGTCTCACCTCGTCCAACGGGCCGCGGGCGCGGGCGGTTCCGCTGCGCAGAGTGACGGCGGTGTGCGCGGCCTCGGGCGGCGTCCCACGGAGCGGCGGCGGCGCGGGCAGGTGCCTGCCCGCGCTCGCGCGACGCCCCCGCCGGGGCGGGCGGGGGCGTTACCAGCACGGGACACTCACCCTACATGTTGATGCAGATCAACGCACTGGCACCAGATGTTGGGCATGTCGCGGAGTTTTCCGTTCACCAGGGCCCTCTTGGAGATGCCGACGCGGGGATGGGACGATAGCCCCGCAATGACCGCGCACCCGCCGAGCCCGTTCTTCCGCGTCTCGCGCGCGGTGGTGTTCGCCACCGTGTGCGTGTCGCTGTCGGCGCTCGGGCACGCGGCGACGTCACAGTTGGTGATCCCCCTGTGGGCGGTGCTCACCGGCTTCGGCGGCGTGCTGGCGGTGACGCTGGCGCTGGCGGGGCACGAACGCTCCCTCGCCACGATCCTCGGCGGACTGCTGGGCGGGCAGTTCGCGCTGCACTGCCTGTACGTGGGCGCCACGGCGCCCATGGAGCACCACCCGGCCGTGATGCCGCAGGACGCCGCGCACGGGTCGGGCGCGGGCATGACGCTCGCGCACGTGATCGCCGCCGTCGTGTCGGCCTGGTGGCTGCGGCGCGGCGAGCGCGCGGCGTGGTCCCTGGCCCGGCGGCTGCGGGCGGCGGCCGACCGTCCGGTGCGGCTGCTGCTGGCCCTGCTGCACGTCGAGCCCGCCGCACCGCCCGTCCGGACGCGTCCGGCGCCGGTGGACGACGAGTCGCCGCCCACCGACCGGGTGCCGCGGTTCCCGGTGGTGCGCCGGGGGCCTCCTCTCCGTTCGAGGGCGCTCGCCACCGGCTGACCGCCGGAGCTTGGCCGGGCGCCGTACGAGCCGTTGCACACCGGGAGCCGTCCGTACGGCGTCCCCGGTGCGTTCCCGCACGTCTCGAACGGAGTTCTTTCCGATGTCCCTTTCGATGTCCGTACGCGCGTTGCGGCATGCCCGCAGGGCCGCCGCGGTGGGCGGGCTGGCCGCCGTCTCGGTCGCCGCCCTGGCCGCCGCCGCGTCCGCGCATGTCACCGCCAACCCCCGGTCGGCCGAGCAGGGGTCGTACACCAAGGTGTCGTTCCGCGTGCCGAACGAGCGCGACAACGCCTCGACCACCGAGGTGCGCGTCGATCTGCCCACCGACCACCCGATCGCGCACGTGTCCGTCCGGCCCGCCCCCGGGTGGAAGGTCACCGTCGACAAGACCAAGCTGAGCACGCCGGTGAAGATCGAGGGCGGTGAGCTGTCGGAGGCGGTCTCCCGGATCACCTGGACCGGCGGCAAGATCGATCCCGGTCAGTTCGAGGAGTTCGACGTCTCGCTCGGGCCGCTGCCCACCGGTGTCGACCGGGTGCTGTTCAAGGCCGAGCAGAAGTACTCCAACGGCGAGGTCGTCACGTGGGACCAGGACCCGGGCACCGGCGCCGACGAGCCGGAGCATCCGGCGCCCGAACTTAAGCTGACCCCGAAGGCGGCCGCCACGCAGACCGCCGGCGCGGTCACCGCCAAGGCCGCCGACGACGACGGGTCGGCGTCCGACGGGACGGCGCGGCTGCTCGGCGGCCTGGGGCTGGCCGCGGGTGTGATCGGGGCCGGTGTCGGCGGGTTCGGCCTGGCACGAGGAAGGAGCCGGTCATGAGGGGGCTGCGGGTCCTGCTGGCGGGACTGGTCGCGGTGTTGGCCGTCGGGGTGGCGGCGCCGCCGGCGTCCGCGCACGACGCGCTGAAGGAGGCCAAGCCGGCGTCCGGCGACACGGTCGAGCCGCCGTCGGAGATCGTCTTGACCTACACCAACACCGTGCGGCTGCCGCAGGTGGTGGTGACGGACGACAAGGGCACGGCGGTGCAGTCGGGGGCGCCCGAGGCGTCCGACAACAAGGTCACCCAGGCGCTGAACGGGACGCTGCCCGACGGCGAGTACACCGTGGCGTGGCGGGTGGTCTCCAGCGACGGCCACCCGATCAAGGGCAGCTACAAGTTCACGGTCAAGGGCTCTCCGGCGTCCGCCGGGTCCCCCTCGCCCGCCGGGGCGGACGTGTCCGTCTCGTCGGCCCCCGCCCCGGCGGCTCCGTCGACGCAGGGCGCGAGCGGCGAGTCGGAGGAGGGCGGGTCGTCCGGCTGGCTGTGGATCGGCCTGGCCGCGGTGGCCGTCGCCGCCGTGGCGGGCGGCGTGGCCTGGGCCCGCCGCCCCCGCCAGAACTGATCCGGCCGCGAGCCGACGCGGACGCCCGCCCCGCCGCCCACGGCAGGGCGGGCGTCGCCTGTTCGGCCCCGGTCCCAGGAGCGCCGCCTGGAGACCCGCATGGCCGCGCGTAACCCCAGGACTCCATGTGCTCGTAGAGATCCCCTGCCCCGGGCGTCGCGCACCCCGCCGCCCGTCCGCAGCACGCCGGGCACGGCGCACGCCTTCCGCGCCTTCACGAGCGGCCTGCTCTCCGGCGTCCGCCAAGCCGAGCCCGGCCGGTGCGGATGACCGATAGGGTGCACGGGCTGGAGCGGCGGAAGTCGAGGGTCGATGCTGTTTCGATACCCGAGTCCGGGTGGTGGGTGATCGTCGTCGGGGTGACGGTGTTCTTCATGGTCACCATGGGGCGGCTGGCCTCCGGCCTCGATCTTCCGGAGGAACTGCGCAGCAAGGTCGAGGAGCAGACCAGGCAGGGGCGGTGGGCGCTGTACATCGTCACGCCGCTGTTCTCGGCCGTCGTCCTGCTGGTGAACCTGCTGCGGCCCCAGCCGACACCGGAAATCCTGTTCCTGTACAGCGTCGTCTTCGCCGCCCTCCCGTTCGCCCTCTACCCCGTCCGCGGCCGGATCGTCCGGCACTACGTGGCCCAGCAGCAGAACCCCGACGCCGAGATCAGGCCCGACCGGCTGACGATGGTCTGGATCGGCGGTTTCCTGAGCACGGTGCTCCTGGTGGCCGTGATCGCGTCGATGGCGGCGACGTACCGGCCGAGCCAGCACCCGCCCCCCCACAGAAGCCGACAAGACAGCAAAAAAGTACATATACCGCATAGTTCTGCCGAGACCGGCAGACCTGGGAGCATGTCCGCCATGGCTCGGGAGATCGAGGCCCCCCGGAACGCGCGCAGCCGCCGGTCCCGGGCCGCCCTGCTGCGCGCCGCGCGCGAGCTGATCGAGGATCAGGGCGTCGAGGCGGTCACCATGGCCGCGGTCGCGGAACGCGCGGGCGTCACCCGCCGCGCCGTCTACCTGCACTTCCGCTCCCGCGGCGAGCTGATCACCGAGCTGTTCGGGCACATCAACGAGACCGAGGACCTGACCGGCCGGTTCGCCGCGATCGGCGACGCGCCGGACGCGGTGACCGCGCTGGACCGGTTCGCGCGGGCGCACGCCGAGTTCATGGCGCGCGTCCTGCCGGTCTCGCGGGCCGTCGAACGCGTCGCGCACACCGACCCCGACGCGGCCCGGCACTGGGAGACGACGCTGCTTTGGCGCTACGAGATCAACAAGGCGCTCATGCGGCGGCTGTACGACGAGGGCGTCCTGGCCCCCGGGTGGACGGTGGACACCGCCACCGACATGCTGCTCGCCCTCATCTCCAACGGGGTCACGCACACGCTGCTGGACGAGCGCGGCTGGAGCACCGAGCAGGTCGGCGAGCACATGTCCCGCGTCCTGCGTTCGACGTTCGTCGCACGCTGACGACCACCCGAAGCGACTACCCCCGTTCGGGGGTGGCGCGCATCACAGTCTTGCCCAACCATCCTCCTAACCAGGGTGCGACGGCCCGGGTACCGAGGAGGATTTGCATGGCGGCGGTGGAGTTCCGCGCGGCTCGCGACTTCTTGCTCGCCCATCGTGACGACTACGCGACGGCGTACGAGAAGTTCCGCTGGCCGGTGTTGACGGCCTTCAACTGGGCCTTGGACTGGTTCGACGAGATCGCCAAGGACAACGACCGGCCCGCCCTGTGGATCGTCGAGGAGGACGGCTCGGAGGCCAAGTACTCCTTCGCCGAGCTGTCGCGGCGCTCCAACCAGGTGGCCAACCGGCTGCGCGCGGCCGGGGTGCGGCGCGGCGACCGGATCATCGTCATGCTCGGCAACCAGGTGGAGCTGTGGGAGACGCTGCTGGCCGCCATCAAGCTGGGCGCGGTGATCATCCCGGCGACGCCGCTGCTCAGCCCCGCCGACCTGCGCGACCGGCTGGCGCGCGGCAAGGCCCGGCACGTCGTCGTGCGCTCGGCCGACACCGGCAAGTTCGACGGCATCGAGGGCGACTACACGCGCATCGCGGTCGGCGAGCCGGTCGACGGCTGGCTGCGGTACGCCACCGCCTACGAGGCCGACGACGTCTTCACCCCCTACGGCGCCACCCGCGCGAGCGACACGCTGCTGCTGTACTTCACCTCCGGCACGACCGCCCAGCCCAAGCTGGTGGAGCACACCCACGCCTCCTACCCGGCCGGTCACCTGTCGACGATGTACTGGATCGGGCTGCAGCCCGGCGACGTCCACCTCAACATCTCCTCGCCGGGCTGGGCCAAGCACGCCTGGAGCAACGTGTTCGCGCCGTGGAACGCCGAGGCGTGCGTGTTCATCTTCAACTACACGCGCTTCGACGCCGAACGGCTGCTGCGCGAGATGGACCGCTGCGGCGTGACGAGCTTCTGCGCCCCGCCCACCGTGTGGCGCATGCTGATCCAGGCCGACCTGGGCAGGCTCCAGTCCCCGCCGCGCGAGGTGGTCGCCGCGGGCGAGCCGCTCAACCCCGAGGTGATCGAACGGGTCCGCGAGGCGTGGGGCGTGACGATCCGGGACGGGTTCGGGCAGACCGAGACCACCGTCCAGATCGCCAACACCCCCGGCCAGCAGGTGCGGCCCGGGTCGATGGGCCGCCCGGTGCCCGGCTACCGCGTCACCCTGGTCGATCCGGTGACCGGCGAACCCGCCGACGAGGGCGAGATCTGCCTGGACCTGGACGAACGGCCGCTCGGCCTGATGGTCGGCTACCACGGCGACGCCGAGCGCACCGACGAGGCGATGGCCGCAGGCCGCTACCACACCGGCGACATCGGCGCCCGCGACGCCGACGGCTACATCACCTACGTGGGCCGCGCCGACGACGTGTTCAAGGCGTCCGACTACAAGATCTCCCCGTTCGAGCTGGAGAGCGTGCTGATCGAGCACGAGGCCGTCGCCGAGGCCGCCGTCGTGCCGTCGCCCGACCCGGTGCGGCTGGCGGTGCCCAAGGCGTACGTGACGCTGGCGGCGGGCTGGGAGCCGACCGCCGAGACCGCCGCCGCGATCTTCGCGCACAGCCGGGCGCAGCTGTCGCCGTACAAGCGCATCCGGCTGCTGGAGTTCACCGACGACCTGCCCAAGACCATCTCCGGCAAGATCCGCCGCGTGCAGCTGCGGGGCGACGAACTGGCCAAGCACCCCGACGCCGACGCCCGCCCGGCCGGCGAGTTCCGGGAGGAGGACCTGCGATGACCACGCGGACGACCGAGCTTTCGTACGCGTCCGGCCCCTCGGCCAAGCCGCTGCTGGGCGACACGATCGGCGCGAACTTCGACCGCACCGTGGCGCGCTTCCCCGACCGGGACGCGCTGATCGACCGCCCGACCTGGCGCCGCTGGACCTACGAGCAGCTGGCCGCCGAGGTGGACACCGTCGCGCTCGGCCTGGACGAGCTGGGGGTGCGCAAGGGCGACCGGGTCGGCATCTGGGCGCCCAACTGCGCCGAGTGGGTGATCGTCCAGTACGCCACCGCCAAGATCGGCGCGATTCTGGTCAACATCAACCCCGCCTACCGGGTGCACGAGCTGGAGTACGTGCTCAAGCAGGCGGGCGTGCGCACGCTGATCGCCGCGCCCGCGTTCAAGACCTCCGACTACGCCGCGATGATCGAGCAGGTGCGGCCGAACTGCCCCGACCTGCGCGACGTGCTGCTGCTCGGCGGGGACGACTGGCGGGCGCTGGCCGAGTCGGGACGCGCCGCCGACCCGGCGCGGCTGGCCGAGATCGCCGCCACGCTCGGCGCGGACGACCCGATCAACATCCAGTACACCAGCGGGACGACCGGGTTCCCCAAGGGCGCGACGCTGTCGCACCACAACATCCTCAACAACGGCTTCTTCGTCGGCGAGCTGTGCGGCTACGACGAGGAGGACCGCATCTGCGTGCCGGTGCCGTTCTACCACTGCTTCGGCATGGTGATGTGCAACCTGGCGGCCACCAGCCACGGCGCGTGCATCGTCATCCCGGCGCCGTCGTTCGACCCGCGCGCCACGCTGGAGGCGGTCGCCGCCGAGCGCTGCACCTCCCTGTACGGGGTGCCGACGATGTTCATCGCCGAGCTGAACGACCCGTCCTTCCCCACCCACGACCTGTCGTCGCTGCGCACCGGCATCATGGCCGGGTCGCCCTGCCCGGTCGAGGTGATGAAGCAGGTCATCGAGCGGATGGGCATGACCGAGGTGGCGATCTGCTACGGCATGACCGAGACCTCGCCCGTCTCCACCCAGACCCGCGCCGACGACTCGCTGGACCGGCGCGTGTCCACGGTCGGCACCGTGCACCCGCACCTGGAAATCAAGATCGTCGACCCGGAGACCGGGGTGACCGTGCCGCGCGGCACCCCCGGCGAGCTGTGCACCCGCGGCTACTCGGTGATGCTCGGCTACTGGAACGCCCCGGAGCAGACCGCCGAGGCCATCGACGCGGCCCGCTGGATGCACACCGGCGACCTGGCGGTGATGGACGCCGAGGGCTACGTCAACATCACCGGCCGGATCAAGGACATGGTGATCCGGGGCGGCGAGAACATCTACCCGCGCGAGATCGAGGAGTTCCTCTACACCCATCCCGACATCGTGGACGCGCAGGTCATCGGCGTGCCGGACGCCAAGTACGGGGAGGAGCTGATGGCCTGGGTGCGGCTGCGCCCCGGCGCCGAGCCGCTCACCGCCGAGGCGCTGCGCGAGTTCTGCACCGGCCGCCTGGCGCACTACAAGATCCCCCGGTACGTGCACGTGGTGGACGAGTTCCCGATGACCGTCACCGGCAAGGTCCGCAAGGTGCAGATGCGCGAGGAGGCCATCGAGATCCTCGGCCTGCAGGACGCGGCCGCCACCGAGCACGCCTGAAACCTGGCGGTCATCGCGCCGGTCAGGGCATGCTGGCGGACATGGGAGACGACGCGGGCGCGTTCCGCTCCTCCGTTCTGGCGCTGCACCGGGCGACGGGGCTGCCGGTGGTGTTCGGCGGCGCGCTGACCGGCCCGGAACGGCTGCGCATCAGCGAGCTGGTCGGCAACACCACCGACTCCCTGGCCGGCCTGGTCGTGCGGCAGGGGTCCGGGCTGGGCGGCAAGGCGATGGCCACGGGACGGCCGATGTGGGTCAGCGACTATCCGCACGCGCCGTCCATCACCCACGACTACGACAAGCCGGTGACGCACGAGGGCCTGCTGACGGTCCTGGCGATCCCGGTGGTGGTGCGGCGGCGGGTGCGCGGCGTGCTGTACGGGGCGCTGCGCGAGCCGCTCGGCCTGGCCGACCGGGTCGTGGCGGCGGCCGTGCAGACGGCCCGCGACCTGGAGCAGGAACTGGCGGTGCGGGACGCGGCCGACGAGGCGCTGGCCCGGGTGCGGCGCGAGGCCGCCGCCGACGAGCCGCAGGGCGCGGCGGCGCGCTGGGAGGAGGTCCGCGCGGTGCACGCCGAGCTGCGCGGGCTGGCCGACCAGGTCGCCGACCCGGCGCTGCGGAACCGGCTGCTGGCCGCCTCCACCCGGCTCGCCGCCGCCGGCGCCGGCGAATCCGGCGGCGGGCCGCGTCCGATGCTGTCGCCGCGCGAGCTGGACGTGCTGTCGTATGTGGCGGTCGGCTGCACCAACGCCGAGGCGGCGCAGCGCCTCGGGCTGCTGCCCGAGACCGTCAAGAGCTATCTGCGGTCGGCCATGCGCAAGCTGGACGCCCACACGCGCATGCAGGCCGTCGCCGCGGCCCGCCGCGCCGGCCTGCTCCCCTGATCGGGCGCACCGAGGATCGAGCGGCCCGGCGACGCGCTGCGGGGTGACGGCGCCCGCGGCGGCCGAACAGCTCGGCCCCCGCGGCGTGCTGCCGGCCGTGCGGTCGCCAAGCCCGCGCCGGGCCCCGATCGCTCGGCGGCGGCCATGGGCGGCTCCCATGGCGCCCGCCATCGTGCGTTCACGACGCTAACACTTCTACAGACAGGAGTGTTCGTAAGAATTCGCAAACGAGACGGCCGCACACGGCGGCGGATCACGTGATCCGCCGCCGTGTGCTATCGGCGACCGGTCACCTCGGCGGCGTGCCGGTCCACTCGGCGACCTCGAACACCTCGTAGGCGGCCAGCTCTCCCGGGCGGTGGAACCGGTCGGGCATGTCCTCGGCCGTCAACACGCGGGACTTGCCGTCGTCGCCCGCCGGGAGTCGGCGGCTGCCGCTCGGCGGGGTGACGACGAGGTCGCGGACGGCCAGCAGCCTCCCGCGGACGGCGTCGACGATCCACTGACGCCGGTACGTGCCGAGCTGCTTGGGGGCGGTGTAGATGCCGAGCGGGACGGTCGTCTCCAGCGGCAGCGAGATCACCGCTCCGGTGCGGCCCAGCGGGTCGGCCGCGGTGCCCTCGGCCTTGACGCCCGGCAGGGCGGCGAGCATCCGGAACGCCGCCGCCCGCACGCGCGGCGGCGTGGGCGCCGTGGACAGCAGCGTCGCGGCGACCTCGCTCAGCGCGCGGGTGCGTTCCTCACCGCGCAGGGCGCCGATGGGTTCCTGCCGAGTGTCGGAGGAGTACGCGCGCCAGTGGCCTTTCAGCTTCAGCAGGGCCTTCTCCAGCGCCCGGGGGTCGGTCGGCAGGGCGGCCACCTGCTTGGCCGACATGCCGAAGTACTCGGCGCCCGGTTCGAGCGTGCGCAGGGACGGCCGGTCGGCCGCGCCGGACGATTTCATGAACACGACCCCCGGCTCGCGTCCCTCGGGGTTGGGCACCTCCATCTGCGACGGGGACCCGGCCTGCCGCCACTTGCGCTCGTCCTCGGCCGTCAGCGGACGGCCGCCCAGGTCGACCAGCGCGAACTTCGTCGAGCCGTCCGGGGCGACCCAGACGACCCTCCGCTGCCGCACGTCGACCTTGTAGTGGTCCGCCGCGCTCTTGCCGACCGCGTAGACCTGCCCGAGGACGCTCTCGGTGTGCCAGTAGCGGCCGTTGGCCGCCGCCTTCTCCGCGTTCGACGCGGCGACCAGCAGCACGTTGCCCGGCACGGTGCGGCCGTCCCCGCCGCCCGAGTCCGCGCCCCCGCCGGACCCGCCGGAGACCGGCGAGACGGCGACCGTCGTCGCCGCGATCACGCCGGCGGTCGCCGCCGCGACCGCGCCCATCATCGGGATCCGCAGGCCGCGGCGCCGGCGGCGCGGTGCCCCCTCGGGGCGCCAGCCGGTGCGCAGGGCGATCCGCTCGGGGGGTTCCTCCTCGGCCAGCGAGGTGCGCATCCGCCGCAGGGCGTCCAGTTCATCCATCGTCAGTTCTCCTGAGGGAGGGCCTTGCGGAGCTTGATCCGGGCCCGGTGGATCTTGGCTTTGACGGTGCCGAGGGGCAGGTCGAGCGTCGTCGCGATCTCGGCGTACGACATCTCGCCCCAGGCGAGCAGCAGCACGAGGTGGCGTTCCTGGGCGCTCAGCGCGGCCAGCGCCCGGGCCAGGTGCGGGCCCAGCGCCGCGGCGGACGCGCGGTCGCTGGCCAGGTCGGCGATGCCGTCCTCGGCCGGGTCCACGCCGGTCCGGGCGAACGCCCGGTACATGCGGGTCTCCTGCCGGTGGTGCTTGGCGATCAGGTTGCTCGCGATGCCCCACAGCCACGCACCGAACTCGGCCCGCCCGTCGTACCTGCCGCGTTTGCGGAACGCGGTGGTGAACGTCTCGGCCACGATGTCGTCGGCGAGGGCGACGCCGAGGCGGCGTTTGACGTAGGCGTGGAGCCGCGGCGCGTAGCGGCGGAACAGCTCGCCGAACGCCTCGGGGGTTTCCAGGGAGGCGGCGACGATCCCCGCGTCGTCCCGCTCGTCCCGGGCATGACTCACCGTGGCCATGAGCCGGGGTGTCTCTTCATCGAGGGTGTCCTCCGCGTGTCGGGAGTGCTGACACCCCCTCTATCCCGATGCCCGCGGCCCGGTTGCCGGTGCGGAGGACACTGCCGGGCGGCCGGATCGTCACGGCCGGCCGCCCGGCTGTCAGAACCACGTCCGGATGAGGTCCACCACGGCGGGGGTGTCGGCGTCGGCGTCGTCCACGACGGGGATCAGCGTCCACTTGTCCAGCACCGTGCACGGGTGCGACGGCCCGAGCCGCACCACGTCGCCCACCCGCACGTCGGCGTCGCGGAGGAAGGCGTGCTGGTCGTTGAGGGCGGTCACGCGGGCGCCGGCGACGGGGGCGGTGCCCGCGCCGCGGACGAGCTGCGGCTCGGGAAGGCCCAGGTCGAACGACAGGTCGCGGCGTCCGGCGTCCAGCAGCGCCAGGGCGGGCTCGGGGCGCGACACCACGCGCGCCCACGCGTGCATCGCCGACCGCAGCCGCTCGCCGCGCCCGGTGCCGCGCGCGAACGGCGAGACGGACCGGTAGAAGCCGTCGTCGTGCACCACGTACGCGCCCGAGCGCAGCACCACCCGCGCGTCGAGCCCGCCGAGCACGTCCACCACCTGGTCGAAGAACGCGCTGCCGCCCGCCGACACGACCGGCTCGTCCACCTCGTAGGCCAGGCGCCCGTGCAGGGCGGCCATCCTGCGCAGGTAGGCGTCGACGGCGGCGCGCCCCTCGGCGGAGGCGTCGCGGGCGAGGGCGCCCTCGTATCCGGCGACGCCCGCCAGCCGCAGGGTCGGCGCCCTGCGCACGGCCGCGGCGACGGCCTCCGCCTCGCCGTCGTCGCGCAGTCCCGTCCGGCCGCCGGGCCCGCCCAGCTCGACGCACACGTCCACGGGACGCGACGCGCCCGCCGCGCGCAGCGCCCGGTCCATCAGCTCCACGGAGCGGACGGCGTCCACCCACGACAGGAACGTGAAGCCGGGGTCGCGGTCCAGTTCGCGCGACAGCCACGCCAGCCCGGCGGGGTCGAGCAGCGTGTTGGCCAGCACCACGTTCCGCACGCCGAACGCGCGGCCGACGCGCAGCTGGGGAAGGTTGGCCAGGGTGATGCCCCACGCCCCGGCGTCGAGCTGGCGGCGCCACAGCGCGGGCGCCATGGTCGTCTTGCCGTGCGGGGCCAGGTGCACGCCCGCCTCCGCGGTCCAGGACGCCATCAGGCGGATGTTGTGGTCCAGGGCCCCGGCGTCCAGGGTCAGCAGCGGCGTGCCGAAGTCGTCCAGTGTCGGCCGGGTGCGCAGGTACTCCTCGACGGTCGCGCCGTCCGCCGCGGCCGGGACCGCCTTGAACCGCCAGTCGAGCCGCTCGGCCCCGAGCGCGTCGACGGCCCGGTCGTCGATGGCCCGCTCGATGGCCCGGTCGATGACCCGCTCGTCGGTGGCCCGCTCGTCGATGCCCTTTCCCAATCCGACCTCCTCGATCGCATGACGCCAAGGGTCAGTACACCCGGTCCGGCCGCCTGTCGGGGCGGCGGTCGCGCAGGCGGCCGGCGGCCACCAGCTCCAAGGTGATGAGCACGGCGACCGCCTCGACCGCCAGCAGGCCGATCAGCACCAGCAGCTGGGTGGCGCCCGCCTCGATCGGGTCGGCGCCGCCGAGCAGCACGCCGACGAACGCGCCCGGCAGCGTGACCAGGCCGACCGTCCGGGTCTGGTCCAGCACCGGCACGAGCGCCAGCGCCCCGGCCGGCCGGCACACCTCCAGCGCCGCGTCCCGGGGCAGCATCCCGAGCGACAGCCCGGCCTCGTACTCGCCGCGCCTGGTGTGCAGCTCGTCGAGGGCGCGGCGGCCGGTCAGCGAGGTCGCGGTCATCGCGCCGCCGACGAAGATGCCCGCGATCGGCAGCACCGCGACCGGGCGCGGCGGGAGCACGCCGGAGGCCGGCAGCAGCGCCAGCACCGGCGCCACCCCCGCCACGATCGGCACCGCCGCCCACCAGGCGCGGCCGCGCGCCGACCCGGTGATGCGGCGGCCCGCCGTGGCCGTCGCGACCACCACCATCCCGGCGATGAACAGGCCCGTCCATCCGGCGCTGCCGAGCACCGCCGCGATCAGCAGCGACACGGCGGCCAGCTGCAGCGCCGCGCGCACCGCGGCGACCGCGACCTGCCGGCTCGACCCGAGGCGGCCGAGCCGCACCAGCAGCGCCGCGACGGCCGTCAGCGCCACCAGCACCAGCCCCAGCAGCGGGCCGACCGAAGGTGCCGCGCTCATCCCTGTCACCTCCCGCGCGCCGCCACCCTCCCGTCACCAGAGGATCATCTGTCGGCGAAACCGCTGTGATCCGATTACACCGGCGTGACCCCTGGGGTCACCGCTAACGTGGAGCTTGTGGGGCAAATCCAACTCAACATGACTTCTCGGCGTAGGGCACTGTGGCTCTTGGGCGCGGCCGGTCTCGCGGCCCTCAGCGCCGACGGCGTCCGGCACGGCGCGGCATCCACCCGGACGGCCGCCCCACCCTCCGACCAGGTCGCCCAGGGGCGACCGGCCGTGCATACCCCTACCCCGACGCCGACCCCTACCCCCCGTCCGCCCGCCTGGACGCAGTCGCCGCTCACCGCGGTCAACACCCCGATCCGCGAGCTGACCGACCTGTCCCCGGCGCCGCCGCCGAACACGATCGCGCTCACCATCGACGACGGCCCGCACCCCGAGTACACGCCGCAGGTGCTCGATGTGCTCGCCGAGCACCAGGTCACCGCGACGTTCTTCATGATCGGCGAGCAGGTCAAGGAGTACCCCCGGCTGGCCCGCCGCATCGCCGACGCCGGCCACCAGGTGTGCAACCACACCATGACGCACCCGCTGTCGATCACCAACCTGTCGGCCAAGCGGCTGCGCAAGGAGATCGTCGACGCGCACGACAGCATCGCCCAGGTGACCGGCATCGTGCCGACGTTCTTCCGCTCCCCCGGCGGCGCCTGGTCCAAGCGCGTCCTGGACATGACCGCCGAACACAACATGCTGCCGGTGGACTGGGCCGTCGATCCCCGGGACTGGACCCGTCCCGGCGTGGCGCGCATCCGCAGGACGCTCGTCGCCTCGAAGGCGGGGAACATCATGCTGTGCCATGACGGCGGCGGCGACCGCTCCCAGACCGTGGCGGCGCTCCGCAAGGCCATCCCCGCGCTGAAGAAGCGCGGCCTGACGTTCGTCGCTCTCTGACCCCCGCTCCCGCGAAGCCCCGCCGCGACGCGCTCCGGCCGTCGCGGCGGCCCTGTCGGCGCGGCTCGGGGTGCCGCGCGGCCGCTGCGCCGTGAACGTCGCGCCGGAAGGGAGATGGTCAGGCGTCGGGCGGCGTCCAGGCGGCCACGAGCGCGAGCAGGCCGGGGAAGCGGGCCTCGATGTCGTCGACGCGGACATGGCTGCGGCGTTCGAGGCCGTACTGGCGCTGGCGGATCAGCCCCGCCTCGCGCAGCGCCCGGAAGTGGTGCGTGAGCGAGGACTTGGGGCGGTCGAAGCCGAACCAGCCGCACGGGTGGTCGAACTCCTGGCGTTCGAGCAGCAGCCTGCGCACGATCTCCAGGCGCAGCGGATCGCTGAGCGCCGCCATGACGCGGTCGAGGCGCAGGTCGGCGACGTCCGGTTCGGGCAGCGGGTCCGGCAGGTCCGGCGGTTCGGGGACCTCGACGAACGGGCCCGGTGACACGGCCTGCCGCATGCGCTCCTCCTCGTGCCCGCACTCGCCCCTTGTACGAGTTCAATCGTACTGCATGCTAAGTTCGAGAAAACTCGTACAAGGAGGTCGTATGGCTGAAACGACGCCCGCCCCGCAACCCGCCGGAGCGGCACCCACGCGCTGGGTGTGGCTGGCGGCCTGGCCGGTGACGGCGGTGTTCGTGCTGTCGAACGCGGCCACGCCGCTGTACGTGCTGTGGCAGCGCGACATCGGCTTCTCCCGCGGCACGCTGACGGTGGTCTTCGCCTGCTACATCGCCGGGCTGCTGGGATCGCTGCTGGTGTCCGGCGTGGCCGCCGACCGGTTGGGACGCCGTCCCGTGCTGCTGCCCGCGCTCGCCCTCGCGGTGACCGCCTGCCTGGTCTTCGCCACCGCGTCGTCGGTGGCCGCGCTGGTCGTCGCGCGGCTGTGCACGGGCATCGCGGTGGGCGCGGTCGTGTCCGCGGGCATGGCCGCGGTGACCGACGTGGCGGGACCGGGCCGCGACCGGCTGGCGGCCCTGCTCGCCTCGTGCGCGATGGTGTCCGGCGCCGGGCTCGGCCCGCTGCTGGCGGGCGTGCTGTCGGAGACGCTCCCCGCGCCGACCGTCACCGTGTTCGCCGTGGAGGCGGTGCTGCTGGCGACGGCGATCCTGGTCGTGTGGCGGATGCCGCTGCCGCGCGCCGCCGCGCCCGCGTCCGGCGGCTCCTGGGTGCGCGCGCCGAGGGTGCCGCGCGGTGACGGGTGGCGGCTCGCGCTCGGCGTCGCGGTGTTCGCGCCCGGTATCACCGCGACCTCGTTCGTGCTGTCACTCGGACCGTCCCTGCTGGCCGGGCTGCTCGGCACGGCGAACCGGATCGTCGCCGGGCTGACCGCGTTCGTGATGTTCGCCGCCGCGACCGGCGTGCAGTTCGCGGTGCGGGGCCTGCGCAGGCACGCGGTGCTGGCGGCCGGGGCGGCGAGCACGACGCTCGGCATGGCGTCGCTGGCCGTCGCCGTGCACACCGCATCGGTCGCCGCCCTGGTCGCCGCCGCGCTGCTGGCGGGGGCGGGCCAGGGCATGGGGCAGCTCGGCGGGCTGTCGCTGCTGAACTCCAGCGTCCCGCCGAGCCGCCTGGCCGAGGCTAACGCGGCGTTCAACGTCGGCGGCTACGTGCCCGCCGGGCTGCTGCCGGTGGCGTCCGGCTACCTCAGCGACGCCGTGGGGCTGACGGCCGGCGCGACCGTCTTCGCCGCCGTCCTCGCCGCGCTCGCCGTCGCCGGCGGGGTCTGCGTGCTCCTGCGCCGTTCGGTCGCGTCGCCCGCGGCCGACCCGTCACCGACGAACGCGCGGGGCGGCGGTCAGCCCTCCAGGAAGGCCGACAGGCCCTGACCTCCCTTTCCGCCCGGCACCGGCACGAAGCCGTGCGGGCCGGCCCTCGCGTATGTTGACCGCGGCGGTGCACCTAGGTACACCCCCGGTTCGGGGCTCGGAGACACTGTGCCGACGGCCGTCCTGCCGGACACTTGAGCCATACGGCGAATGCGGAGGGATTCCGGTGGACGGCGAAGTGAGGCAACGCACCTGGTGGGCCCGGTGGGCCATGGCGCCCTGGCGCGGACTGTGGACATGGCTGCTGTGGCTCCCCGGCCTACTGCTGCTGACGACGCTCAACAGCGCGTTGACGCTGATACCCGTCGGCATCGGTCTGCTGCTGATGGTGCCCGTGCTGGTCTGGGCGCGGTCGCTGGCCGACCTCTACCGCAAAGAGATCAACAAGTGGACGGACACCCGGATCGAGCGCCCCTACCTGCCCGCGCCCGAACCGGAGCCCGGCCTCATGGGGCTGCTGCACCGGCTCAAGTGGCTGGTGTCCGATCCGGCCACATGGCGCGACCTGCTGTGGCTGACCGTCGCCCCGTTCGCGGGGGTGGTCACCGCGGCGCTGCCCGCCCTGCTCATCCTGTACGGGGCGTGGGGCTGGCTGCTCGCCGGAGGCATGGCCGAGGTCATCACCGCCCACGGCGGCCAGGAGTGGTACGGCTTCGTCCGGATCGACGACGCGAGCGCCTTCGACGCCTCCGTGGAGCCGGCCACCGCGGTCCTCGGCACGGTCTTCATCGCCGCCGGCTTCCTGACCGGGCCGAAGCTGCTCGACGTGCACGGGCGGTGGGCGCGGGCGATGCTCGGCCCCACCGAGGCGTCGCGGCTCAAGCTGCGCGTCCAGCACCTCACCGAGACCCGGTCGGACGCCGTGGACGCCTCCGCCGCCGAACTGCGCCGCATCGAACGCGACCTGCACGACGGCGCGCAGGCCCGGCTCGTGGCCATGGGCATGAGCCTCGGCGCGATCGAGCACCTGCTCGACAAGGACCCGGAGAAGGCCCGCGTCCTGCTGGCCGAGGCGCGCGAGGCGTCGGCGACGGCGCTGCGCGAGCTGCGCGACCTGGTGCGCGGCATCCACCCGCCCGTGCTGGCCGACCGGGGCCTGGCCGACGCGGTGCGCGCCCTCGCCCTGGACCTGCCGCTGAAGGTGGAGACCGACATCGAGCTGGCCGGGCGGCCCGAACCGCCGGTGGAGTCGGCCGCCTACTTCGCCGTCTCGGAGGTCCTCGCCAACGCGGTCAAGCACTCGGGCGCAAGCCGGGTCTGGCTGGACATGCGGTACAACGACGGCATGCTGCGCATCACCATCACCGACGACGGGCGGGGCGGCGCGTCCCCGGAGAACGGCTCGGGACTGCGCGGCATCGAGCGCCGACTCGGTACATTCGACGGCGTCCTCGCCCTCAGCTCGCCCGCGGGCGGTCCGACGATCGTGACGATGGAGCTGCCGTGCACGCTGACGTGACCGCGGCCCGCTGATGCGGGTCGTACTCGCCGAAGACCAGGCCCTGCTGCGGGAGGGCCTGGTCAGCCTGCTGGAAGCCGGCGGCCTGCGGATCGCCGCCGCGGTCGACAACGGCCCGTCGCTGCTCAAGGCGCTGCTGGAGCACCGGCCCGACGTGGCCGTGGTGGACGTGCGGCTGCCGCCGTCCTTCACCGACGAGGGGCTGCGGGTCGTGCTGGAGGCGCGCCGCCACATCCCCGGTCTGCCGGTGCTCGTCCTGTCGCAGTACGTGGAGCGGCTGTACGCGCGCGAGCTGCTGGCCGACGGGACGGGCGGCATCGGCTACCTGCTGAAGGACCGGGTGTTCGACGCGGCCCAGTTCGTCGACGCGGTCCGGCGGGTGGCGGCCGGCGGCACCGCGATGGACCCGGAGGTCATCTCGCGGCTGGTCGCCCGCGGCGCCGACGACGACCCGCTGGCCCGGCTCACCCCCCGCGAGCTGGAGGTGCTGGAGCTGATGGCGCAGGGCCGCTCCAACGCCGCGATCGCCCAGCGGCTCGTCATCACCGAACGCGCGGTCGTCAAGCACACCGCCAACATCTTCGGCAAGCTCGGCCTGGCGGTGTCCGACGACGACAACCGCCGCGTGCTGGCCGTCCTCGCCTACCTCGACAGCCGCTGAACCCCCCGTCGGGCGCGTCCGGCCGTGCGCCAGGACCGTAAATTTTGGCAGGCAGACCGGCCCCGACGTGGTTTCGGGCTGTCGCGGCCGACAGACGGTGCACTATCTTTCAGGCGAGCAAAGCCCTTTGGGGGGCCGCCATGACCGCGATTCTCGTCCTGCTCTGCCTGGCGATCGCCGGCCTCGAACTGTACCTGGCCTTCGAACGCAGGCGTCCGTCGTCCGCACCCGAGCTCGCCGACATCCGCACCCGGCTGTCGGCGCTCAAGCACACCCGCGACGACCTGACGCGCCTGCGCACCGACCTGGACCGGCTCGCCGACGGCCACGCCGCGCACGACCAAGCGCTGCAGGACGCCGACGCGCGCATCCGCTCCCTCGTCGCGCAGATCAACGAACGGGTGCTGCCCGAGGTCACCGCCCGCCTGACCGAGCAGCGCGAGACCGTCGACCGGCTCGCGGACGAGGTCGCCCGGCTGCGCGGCCACCTGGTGGCCCGCCTCGACCAGGCGGTGGCCGCCTCCCTCGGCGCCGACCCGGTGGACACCGTCGCGGGCACCGTCACCCCGTCGCCGCCCGACCTCGCCGACACCTACGAGCGCTTCGCCCGCCACCTCGGCCTGGGCGTCGAGCTGCGGTCTCCGCTGGACGACGGCACCCGCTACCACCTGTCAGGCCGCAGCCCCCGCGCCCTGGAACGCGACTTCTTCGACCTGCTCAACACGCTCCGAGACGAGACCGCACAGCGCCGCGGCACCGACCGCGGCGCGGACGAAGGCCCGCATGCTCTGCGACCGCTGTTGGAGACCGCCCGGCAGATGCTCGCCTGCCTGGGCTCGCTGGATTCCGGGGGCGTGCAGCTCGGGCCGCTGGTCGTCGTGCGGGACCGGGACGGTCTGCTGTGCGGTGTGCTGTCGCTGGCCGAGCTGCGTCACGGCACGGTCGTCGACATGCTGCACGACCTTCCCGAGGCGGCCGCCCAGCTGCGGAGACTCCCGCAGGGCCGGTTCTGCCGCCTGCCCGTCCCCTGACGCGCCCCGCGCCCGCGGCCCGATGTGCTCAGCGAGTGGGGGTCCAGGTGAAGTGAGGAGGGCGGTTCTCCAGGAAGGCGGCGACGCCCTCGTCCGCCTCGCCGGAGGCGGCGGCCTCCGCCTGCCAGGTCCGCGTCAGCTCGTCGATGGGTTCGCCGACGGCGGCGGCGTCGACGATCTGCTTGGCGGCGTGCTGGGTGAGCAGGGAGCGGGACGCCAGGGTCGCGGCGAACTCGGCCACGCGGGCGTGCACGTCGCCCGCGACGACCTCGTCGACGAACCCGATGCGCAGGGCGTGGGCGGCGTCGACCAGGTCCGCCGAGTAGAGCAGGTACTTGGCGGCGGACGGGCCGACCAGGCGGACCAGGCGGGCGGTGGCCGAGGCCGGGTAGACCAGGCCGAGCCGGGCCGGGGTGACGCCGAACCGGGCGGACGAGGCGGCGAAGCGCAGGTCGCAGGCGGCGGCGAGCTGGCAGCCGCCGCCGACGCAAAAGCCCTCGATCGCGGCGATCGTGGGCTTGGGGAAGGCGGCCAGCGCGGTTTCGGCCACCGTGGAGGGGTGGCCGCGGTGCCGGGCGTCGGTCAGCTCGGAGATGTCGGCGCCCGCGCAGAAGTCGCCGCCCGCGCCGGTGACCACGACGGCGCGGACGGCCGGGTCGGCGGCCAGCCCGTCCAGCAGCCGGGGCAGCTCCAGCCACATGTCGCGCGTCATGGCGTTGCGCTTGTCCGGACGGTCGATGGTGATCGTCCCGACGCCCGCGGCGGCGTCGACGGCATGCCGCAGTCCCATCCTTCACCTTCCGTGTCGGCCCCGGGCAATCGTACGGATCCCGGTGCCCGGCGCCGCCTCCGGGACGAGCCGTTCCCCCGGCGGGCGGCCCGCCCGCCCGCTCGGCGGGAATGCCGGCGGGGCCGCGTGTGCTTTAATGAGAAGGAGACTTGTGTTTCCGCCCGATGTTCGACTGGCGGCACCCAGCGTTCTTCTCCGCCCGGGCCATCTGAGAGTCCGGTGTTGTTGTCGAACGGCCCGATTTGACGGGTCGGTTCCTCCTTCCGCTCCCGCAGATGCGTAGAACCGAGATGACGGGAGCCGTCTCCGGGTGACGCGGCCCGTGCGCCGACACCCACCCAGAAGGGAATTTCATGCCCGCAACCGCAACCCTCACTTCAGAAACCCGCACTTCAGAAACCCGCACTTCAGAAACCCGCACCGCCCAGAGCACGCCCGCCGCCGCACGGCGTCCCGCGCCCCGCACGGCGAGGCGGACCCGCGTCCCCCGGCAGACCGAAGACCAGCCGGCCGTCCCGTTCCAGGGCGTCCTCGACGTGCGCGACAAGCACGCGTTCGTGCGGGTCGCCGGCTACACGCCCGGCCCCGGCGACGTGCACGTCCAGCTCGCCCAGGTCAAGGCCCACCACCTGCGCCCCGGCGACATCGTCTCCGGGACGGCGCGGCCGCCCCGGCAGGAGGGCCGCGACAAGCACCCGTCCCTGGTGGAGGTGCACACCGTCAACGGCATGCCCGCCCGGGAGGCGGCGCGGCGGCCCAGGTTCGCCGAGCTGACGCCGCTGTTCCCGAACGAGCGGCTGCGCCTGGACACCGGCGCCATGGCCACCCGCGTCATCGACCTGGTCGCGCCCATCGGCAAGGGGCAGCGCGGCCTCATCGTGTCGCCGCCCAAGGTCGGCAAGACGATGATCCTGCAGGCGCTCGCGCACGCCATCTCCGTCAACAACCCCGAGTGCCACCTGATGGTGCTGCTCATCGACGAGCGGCCCGAGGAGGTCACCGACATGCGGCGGTCCGTCCGCGGGGAGGTGCTGCACTCCACGTTCGACAGCCCCGTCGAGGAGCACGTGGCCCTGGCCGAGCTGGCCGTCGAACGGGCCAAGCGGCTCGTCGAGCAGGGCCTGGACGTGGTGGTGATGCTGGACTCCATCACGCGCCTGGGCCGCGCCTACAACCTGCTGGCCCCGTCCAACGGGCGCGTTCTGGCGGGCGGTGTGGCGACGAGCGCCCTGTACCCGCCCAAGAGGTTCTTCGGGGCCGCCCGCAACATCGAGAACGGCGGCTCCCTGACGATCCTGGCCACCGCGCTGGTCGAGACCGGCTCCCGCATGGACGAGGTGTTCTTCGAGGAGTACAAGGGCACCGGCAACATGGAGCTCAAGCTGGACCGGGGCCTGGCCGACAAGCGCGTGTTCCCCGCCGTGGACGTGGAGGCGTCCGGTACGCGGCGCGAGGAGCTGCTGATGTCCCCCGAGGAGCTGGAGCTGTCGTGGCGGCTGCGCCGGGCCCTGCAGGGGCTCGACCGGCAGCAGGCCGTCGAGGTGCTCATGGAGCGGATGAAGGGCACCTCGTCCAACGCCGAGCTCCTGCTGCGCATGCGGCAGGGCGACGCCGCCGCCTGAGCGCGGGCGTTCACTCCGTCTGGAACGTTCTGAGGATGTCTCCGTAGAGGCGCCGGCTCGGCGCCCAATGCGCGGCGGGGGCGAAGAAGGAGAACTCGAAACCGGCCGTGCGGGTGCGCAGCACGTGCACGGCGTCCGTCCTCCCCCAGGTGAACTCCCATTCCGCGGCCTGCCCGGCGACGTCACGTGCCTTTCCCAGGCGAAGCCTGCGGTAGCCGGGGAACTCGTCCGCCGCAAGGGCCAGACGTTCCGCGGCACGCAGACCGCTGAGCGGCTCCCCGGTAACGGGGGTGATGGTCAGGCCGCGTTGGGCGTGGGGGTCGAACCATTGCACGGCGGCCCCGTCGCGTTGGCGCTTCCATGCCTCGGGCACCGCGAGGCTGTATCCGTCGCTCTCGTGATAGCGCACGGTGCGCGGCGGGGTCTCGACCGGCGCGGCCCCCCGGAAGGGCGCCACGGGCGCCACAGGCGCAGCGGCGGTGTCGTGCCCGGCCATCACGGCGGCGTCGGTCTTCACGGCGGCGTCGGTCTTCACGGCGGCGTCGGTCTTCTCCACGGTGTGCCACCGGGTCGCCAGCACGCCCAGCGTCACCATCGCGACCGCGCAGGCCGTCACCAGCCCGATGCGCGGCCGGGTGCCGAGGACGGCGGCGGCGCCTCTGGCGGCCAGCGTCCTGCGCAGGGCGGCCCACAGGTTCCTTCCCACGCGCAACGTCACCGCGTCTCCGTCCGGGCTGCGCGCGCATCGCAGCAGCCATGCCGTCTCCGCCGGGGAGAGGCGCTCCTCCGGGTCCTGCCGCAGCAGTCCTTCGATGACGGGTGTCAGCGGGCCGGCGCGCCGGGGCGGCTCGTACTCGCCCAGCAGGACCGCCACCATGGACGCCAGCGCGTGGCAGCGCAGGAACGGCGAGTCCCCTTCGACCGCCGCGTACAGCGTCGCGCCCAGCGACCACATGTCCGACGCCTCGGTACCGCGGTCCCCCCGCACCCGCTCGGGCGACAGGTACGCGGGCGACCCCTGGATGCCCGACACCAGCGTGTCGGCGTCGCGGCCCCCCTGCAGATAGACGGCCAGGCCGAAGTCGGCGAGCAGGATGCGGCCGTCGTCGCACAGCAGCACGTTGCTGGGCTTGACGTCGCAGTGCAGGATGCCGGCGTCGTGCGCGGCGCGCAGCACCGACAGCACGGCGTAGCCGACCTCGGCGGCGCGGCGCGGGCTGAGCGGCCCGTCCTCGGCGATGACGTGGTGCAGCGACCGGGCCCGCAGGTACTCCATGATGATCCAGGGGCGGCCGTCCTCGATGACGACGTCGTGCACCACGACCACCCCGGGATGGCGCAGTGCCGCGGTGGCGCGCGCCTCGTCGATGAGCCGCCGGCACAGCACGCGGCGTTCGCCGAGCGTCAGCCCCTCGGGCAGCCGCACCTCCTTGACGGCCACGTCCCGGTCGAGCATCTCGTCGTAGGCGCGCCACACCGTGCCCATGCCGCCCCGGCCCAGCACCGAGAGCAGGTGATACCGCTGCGCGAGCGGAATCCACCGATCTCCCCCCATGGGGTGGTTATGCGCGCGAACCGCACCAAGGCATTCCCCCCGCGCCGGAAGGATTTTTTGACCGGTGTCCTACCCGGAGAACCGCCGCCATTGCCGATATCATTGCCGTCCCTTACAACGGACGATCCACGCAAATGCGACATACAAGGCGGCGGTCCGAACGGCTAGGAAGCCTTGTCGGCGAGTACGCTCCGCGCCCACTTGTAGTCCGATTTGCCGACGGCGGTGCGCCGCACCTCGTCCACCAGCGTGAGGCTGCGCGGCAGCTTGTACCCGGCCAGGCGGCCCCGGCAGTGCTCGGTCAGCTCCTCCAGCGTGGGCGCGGCGCCCGGACGCGGCGCGACCACCGCCGCCACCCGCTGCCCGAACCGCTCGTCCGGCACCCCCACCACCACCGCGTCGTACACGTCGGGGTGGTCCTTCAGCGCGACCTCGACCTCCTCCGGGTACACCTTCTCGCCGCCGGTGTTGATGACGAGCGAGCCGCGGCCGAGCAGCGTGATGGTGCCGTCCTCCTCCAGCACCGCGTAGTCGCCCGGCACCGACCAGCGCACGCCGTCGGGGTCGGTGTGGAAGGTCTCCGCGGTCTTCTTCGGGTCGTTGTAGTAGCCGAGCGGGATGTGGCCGCTGCGCGCCAGCCTGCCGACCTCGCCCGGCCGCACGGGCCGCAGGTCGTCGCCGAGCACGGTGATCCCCGGCTTCATCTGGAACCGGGCGGTGCCCTCCTTGGACTCCACCGACGGCCCGCACGCGCCGGTCTCGGACGCGCCGTAGTTGTCGAGGAACACGATGTTCGGCAGGTGCGCGGTGAGCTCCTGCCGGGCGGCCTCGGTCAGCGGCGCGCCGCCGGAGGCGATCGCGAACAGCGCGGAGGTGTCATGGCGACCGGTGGCCAGTTCCCGCGCGATGGGGCGCGCCATCACATCGCCGACGACCATCAGCACGTTGGCCTGCTCCTCGGCGAGCATCCGCAGCGCCAGTTCCGGGTCGAAGGCGTGGTCGGTGTAGAGCACGACCTTGGCGCCGAAGAACAGCCCCATGAGCGCCACCCACTGCCCGGCGCCGTGCATGACGGGCGCGCAGACCAGCACGGCCATGGGCGGCTGCTCGGCGTTGGCGGCGAGCTCCTCGGGGCTGCCGACGGGGTCGCCCAGGACGTTGCCGCCGCCGAGCGCGCCGTAGAAGATGTCCTCGCAGCGCCACTCGACGCCCTTGGGGTGGCCGGTGGTGCCGCCGGTGTACATGATGTAGCGGTCGTCGCTGGACCGTTCGGGGAAGTCGATCTCGGGCGCGTCCGCCAGGGCCTGCTCGTACTCCACGGCGCCGGGCACCTCGTCGGCGGAGCCGTCCTCCAGCACCACCACGTGCCGCAGGTCGGGCAGGTCGGCGCGGATCTCCTCGACGCGGGCCAGCAGGGAGCGCTCCCCGATCAGCGCGACGGACCGGGAGTCGGCGAGCACGTGCCGCAGCTCGCCCGCGACGTACCGGTAGTTCACCGGGATCGGCACGGCGCTGATCTTGAAGGCGCCGAACATGCTCTCCAGCCATTCGGCCCGGTTGTAGGACAGGATCGCCACGTGCTCGCCGGGCCGCACCCCCGCCGCCGCCAGGTGCCGGCCGACGCGGGACGCCCGTTCGTCCAGTTCGCCGTAGGTGAGGCGGGCGCGTCCCGCCACCAGGGCCGGGCGGTCCGGCCCCGCCTGCGCCAGGATTTCGAGCAGATCGGCCAGGTTGTAGCTGCGCGCCATGGCACTACCTCGCGGACTCGGGGGTGGACGAGCTCCAGTGCCTCGATCATCGCCAGCGGCACCGGGACGCTCAATACTTGCTGACAACTCGTCCAATGACATCGGTCACAGGCCGCGCCGCGCCATCGGCCTCCGGGCGGGATGTACGATCCGTCACACCGGCGTCCGCGGCGTTCCGCATCCCGCCTCGTCAACGCCCCAGCTCAGCAGGCCCGCACGCGCGCTGCCGCATCCGGCCACCCCCGGCGTCCTTACGCGGCTCTTATCCGGGCATCGGCATTCTTGACCGTAACGATTTGGCATCAGACGGGGGTAGTGGTGAGCGCAGGCGCGATGGCTTGGACGCCTCCGACGTGGGAGGAGATCGTCAACGAGCACTCCACGCGGGTGTTCCGGCTGGCGTACCGGCTGACCGGCAACCGGCACGACGCCGAGGACCTGACCCAGGACGTGTTCGTGCGGGTCTTCCGGTCGCTGTCCTCCTACACCCCCGGCACGTTCGAGGGCTGGCTGCACCGCATCACGACCAACCTGTTCCTCGACCGCGCCCGCCGCAGGCAGCGCATCCGCTTCGACTCGCTCGGCGACGACGCGGCCGAGCGGCTGCAGGGCCGCGAGCCCAGCCCCGCCCAGTCCTACGACGAGCGGCACCTGGACGCCGACATCCAGAAGGCGCTGGACGCGCTGCCCCCCGAGTACCGCGCCGCCGTGGTGCTGTGCGACATCGAGGGCCTGACGTACGAGGAGATCGCCGTCACCCTGGGCGTGAAGATCGGCACCGTCCGCAGCCGCATCCACCGGGGCCGCGCCCAGCTGCGCGCCGCCCTGGAGCACCGCCGTCCCGCCGACGCCTCCGTCCCCGCCGTCACCTCCTCCTGATCCGCTCCCGGCCGGGGCGCGCGGTCAGCACACGGCGGGCACGAGGGGCATCACGCCGCGGGAGGGTGTACGCAGGGGCGCCCTGCCGGGCACGGGTGAGATGGCGGCAGAGGGCACCGGCATCGTTTGACAGCGCTTGAAGGCTCAACTAATCTCGGCCACGGTCGTTGAATCTTCAAGCATTAGGGGAGTCCGCCATGGGCAGCATCGCCACCGTCGCCCCCGGCCTGACCGCCGGGACCTGGAACATCGACCCCGCCCACTCCGAGGTCACCTTCAGCATCCGGCACCTGATGACCAAGGTGCGCGGCAGCTTCACCGAGTTCTCCGGTGCCATCCAGATCGCCGAGGAGCTGGCCGACTCCACCGCCACCGCCGAGATCAAGGTGGCCTCGCTGGACACCCGCAACGCCGACCGCGACGCGCACGTGCGCTCCTCCGACGTGCTGGACGTCGAGAACCACCCGACGATGACGTTCGCCACCAAGGGCGTGCGGGCCGAGGACGGCGAGTACCTGCTCGACGGCGACCTGACCATCCGCGGCGTCACCCGTCCCGTCACCCTGAAGGTCGAGTTCCACGGCGTCGGCGAGGACCCCTGGGGCGGCACCCGCGCCGGCTTCTCCGCCACCACCACGATCAACCGCAAGGACTGGGGCATCGAGTTCAACGTGCCGCTGAAGGGCGAGGGCGCGCTGCTCGGCGACAAGGTGGACATCCAGCTGGAGGTCCAGGCCGTCCGCGCCTGACCCGGACCGCCACCGCCGGCCTTCTCAGGGCCGTCCGCGCTCCGCGGGCGGCCCTGACTCCGTTTCGGCGGGCCGGCCCGGGTCCAGCGGCATGCGCAGGGCGAAGCGGGCGCCGCGCGGCCAGTCCTCCACGCGCAGCGACCCGCCGTGCGCCTGGGCGATCTCGCGGGCGATCGCCAGCCCGAGGCCGGTGCCGCCGGCGCCGCGGCTGCGGGCGCTGTCCAGCCGGGTGAACCGCTCGAAGATCCGTTCGCGGTCGACGTCGGGGATGCCCGAGCCGTCGTCGGTGACCCGCAGCAGCGCCGTCGTCCCCCTGCGGGCCACCTCCACGTGCACGCGGGACGCGGCGTAGCGCTCGGCGTTGTCCAGCAGGTTGCCCAGCAGCCGCTCCAGCTGCATCCGCACGCCGCGCACCCGCACGTCCGGCGCCAGGTCGGAGGTGACCTCCAGCCGCGAGGAGCGCCGGGCCAGCTCGGCGGCGGCCAGCTCGGCCAGGTCGATGGTCTCCTGGGCGGCGCCGCCGGTGCCGATCCGGGCGAGCAGCAGCAGATCGGTGACGATCGTCTGGAGCCGGTCGATGTCGCGCAGCGCCGACCGGATCGCCTGCCGCATGTCGGTGTCGTCGGGGTGCATCGCCGCGTCCTCCAGGTTGGCCCGCAGGCCGGCGAGCGGAGTGCGCAGCTCGTGCGAGGCGTCGGAGGCGAACTGGCGCTGCCGGGTCACCGCGCGCTCCAGCCGGTCGAGCGTGCCGTTGGCGGTGCGGGCCAGCTCGGCGATCTCGTCCTGGCCGGGCGGCTGCGGCACCCGGCGGCTCAGGTCGGTGGCGCTGATCTCGGCGAGCTGGAGGCGGATCTGCTCGACCGGGCGCAGGGTGCGGCCGACGATCCGCCAGGTGATCCAGGCGGCCGCCGCGGTCAGCGCCAGCACGGCCGCGGCGAGCCCCGCCTCCAGCAGCCCGTTGACCAGGTAGCCGGGCAGCTGCCGGGCCGCGTACACCACCACCGACTCCGGCGAGGTGTCCACCCGGATCGCCTCGACGACCATGCAGCGCGGCAGCCGGGGGTCGCCCGGGCACTGCACCATGTCCTGGACGCGCTGGTCGGGCGGCGGCCAGGTCTGGCTCAGCCGCGGATAGCGGGCGGCCGCCTTGGTGGCGCCCAGGACGTTGCCGCCGGGCGCGACCACCTGGATCAGCACCCGGCCGCCGGTCTCGTCCGGCACCTGGCCGACCAGCGTCCCGTCGCGCACCATGGCGCTGATGCGGCGCCCGGCCAGCTGGGTCTCCTGCAGCAGCCGGTTCTCGGTGGAGGCGCGCAGCACCAGGTCCATGCCGACGGCGACCAGCCCGAACGCCATGGCGGCGAGCACGGCGGCGACGAGCGTGTCGCGTGCCCGAATCGACCTGGGCCGCAGCCGCATGAAGCTCCCCTTGATCACCGCGCCGCGGACGGCCCGTCCTCCTTGCGGACGCGTCCCACTACAGAGTGTCACGAACCTCCGGATCCGCGTCCGGCACTCGCCCAACGTACCGCCGCGGGTCCGGGCGGCCCCGCCGGGCCCGGCGCGCACGCCAGGGCACTGACCAGGGTCAATACCCACAGGAGCCGGAAAACCGCTCCGCCGGGCGCTAGTGGCGCGCCAGAACGGGCACCCCCATCCAATACGCCTTATTCCAGTTCAGATGGTTTCACGAGCGGCCATATCGGACATCCGCATGTTGGACACGCCGAGCGACACCTAGGGCGGACACACATGGGCAGGGACGTGGCAGCGGCCAGGATCAGCGGCGAGGACCGGCGCCGGTACCGGGAGAAGGTGCGGCGCTGTCTGGACGTGTTGGCGCGCATGCTGGGCGAGTCGCAGTTCGAGTTCGAACGCCCGCACATCGGAATGGAGATCGAGCTCAACCTGATCGACGGCTGCGGCGATCCGCAGATGCGCAACGCCGACGTGCTCAAGGCCATCGCCGACCCGGCCTGGGCCACCGAGCTGGGCCAGTTCAACCTCGAGATCAACATCCCGCCGCGGACGCTGGGCGGCACCGGCACCGGCGAGCTGGAGAACGAGGTGCTCGGCCATCTGGAGCACGCCGACGCGCGCGCCCACGAGGTCGGCGCCGGGCTGGTGATGATCGGCATCCTGCCCACGCTGCGCCGCTCGGACATCGGCGAGGAGTCGATGTCGGCCAACGACCGCTACAAGATGCTCAACGACCAGATCTTCGCGGCCCGCGGCGAGGAGATGCGCATCGATATCGACGGGCCCGAGCCGCTGCGCATGCACGCCGACTGCATCCTGCCGGAGGCGGCGTGCACCAGCGTGCAGTTCCACCTGCAGGTCAGCCCGGAGCAGTTCGGCGCCTACTGGAACGCGGCGCAGGCCATCGCCGGCCCGCAGGTGGCGCTGGCGGCCAACTCCCCCTTCCTGTTCGGGCACCGGCTGTGGGACGAGACCCGCATCACGCTGTTCGAGCAGGCCACCGACACCCGGCCGGAGGAGCTGAAGGCGCAGGGCGTGCGGCCGCGGGTGTGGTTCGGCGAACGCTGGATCACCTCGGTGTTCGACCTGTTCGAGGAGAACACCCGCTACTTCCCCGCGCTGCTGCCGCTGTGCGACGAGGAGGACCCCCTCGACGTGCTGGAGCGCGGCGGCATCCCCCAGCTCGGCGAGCTGATGCTGCACAACGGGACGGTCTACCGCTGGAACCGCCCGGTGTACGCGGTGGTCGACGGCAGACCGCACCTGCGGGTGGAGAACCGGGTGCTGCCCGCCGGCCCCACGGTCGCCGACGTGATCGCCAACGGCGCGTTCTACTACGGCCTGGTGCGGATGCTGGCCGAGGAGGAGCGCCCCGTGTGGACGCGCATGTCGTTCGGCACGGCCGAGGAGAACCTGCACCGCGCCGCCCGCCGCGGCTTGGACGCCCGCCTGTACTGGCCCGGCATGGGCGAGGTCCACGCGAGCGACCTGGTGCTGCGCCGGCTGCTGCCGCTGGCGTACGAGGGCCTGGACCGGTGGGGCGTCGACCCGGCCCGCCGCGACCGCCTGCTCGGCATCATCGAGCAGCGCTGCCTGACCCGGCGCACCGGCGCGCGCTGGCAGGTCGAGACCGTCCGCGCGCTGGAGGAGCGCAACGGCGCCGCGCGGCCCGAGGCGCTGCGCGCGATGGTCCGCGACTACGTGGAGGCGATGCGCTCCAACGAGCCCGTCCACACCTGGCCGGTCGCAGCCTGACCGCAATCCATACATAATCCACACATTTCACCCGCGACCGCACACCCGGTCCGCTCCTAGAGTGCGGAGCGTGAACCGACAGCGGATCCTCGTCGTGGAGGACGAGCCGACGATCGCGCGGGCCGTCGCGGACCGGCTGACCGCCGAGGGGTTCGCCGTGGACATCGCGGTGGACGGCCCCTCGGCGGTCGAGCAGGCCCGCACCGGCCGGCCCGACCTGATCGTCCTGGACCTGATGCTGCCCGGCTTCGACGGCCTGGAGGTGTGCCGCCGCGTCCAGGCGGAGCGGCCGGTGCCGGTGCTCATGCTCACCGCCCGCGACGACGAGACCGACCTGCTCGTCGGGCTGGGCGTGGGCGCCGACGACTACATCACCAAGCCGTTCAGCATGCGGGTGCTGGTGGCGCGCATCCGGGCCGTGCTGCGCCGGGTCGGCCGGTCGGGGGACGACCCGGCGCGGCACGACATCCTGCGCGTCGGCCCGCTGGAGGTGGACCGGCGGTCGCGGCGCGTGCGGGTGGACGGCCGCGAGGTGCACCTGACGCCCACCGAGTTCGACCTGCTGGTGTGCCTGGCCCGCAACGAGCGGACGGTGCTGACCCGCGCCGTCCTGCTGGAGCAGGTGTGGGACTGGGCGGGCGCGGGCGGCACCCGCGTCGTCGACGGGCACGTCAAGGCGCTGCGCCGCAAGCTGGGCGCCGGGCTCATCCGCACGGTGCACGGCGTCGGCTACGCGCTGGAGGCGCCCGCGGAGGGGCGGCCGTGAGCGCGCTGGAGGGGCTGCGGGCCCGGCTGCCGCGCCCCCTCGACCCGCTGCGCTCCATCAAGATCAAGTTCGGGGTGGTGGCGGTGGTGACCGCGTGCACCGCCATCCTGATCGTGGTGTGGGGGTACGCGCTGGGCTTCCGCACCCGGCACACCCTGCCGGTCGGCATGCTGATCTCGCTGGGCGTCACCCAGCTCATCGCGCACGGCATGACCTCCCCGCTGCGCGAGATGACGGCGGCGGCGCGGGCGATGGCGCGCGGCGACTACAGCCGCCGGGTGCGGGCCACGTCCCGCGACGAGGTGGGCGAGCTGGCCACCGCGTTCAACACGATGGCCGCCGACCTGGCCGAGGCGGACCGGCAGCGGCGCGAGTTCGTCGCCAACGTCTCGCACGAGCTGCGCACGCCGATCAGCGCCCTGCACGCGGTGCTGGAGAACGTCGCCGACGGCGTCACCCCCGCCACCCCCGAGGTGCTGGAGTCGGCGCTGGAGCAGACCGAGCGGCTGGGCCGCCTGGTCACCCAGCTGCTCGACCTGTCGCGGGTGGACGCGGGGGCCGCCGCCCTGGACCTCGCCGAGTTCGACGTCGCCGCGTTCGTGGCCGACGTGGCGGCCGAGGCGGAGGCGGGCCACCCGGGCGTGCGCGTCGACACCGACGTGCCGGCCGGCCTGCGGGCGCTGGCCGACCGGGACCGGCTGCACCAGGTGCTGGCCAACCTGCTGGACAACGCCGCCCGGCACGGCCCGCCCGGACGGCCCGTCGCGGTCACCGCGCGGCCGGGCGGCGACGGCGGGCTGGTGCTGGAGGTGGCGGACGAGGGGCCCGGCATCCCGCCCAGCGAGCGCGCCCGCGTCTTCGAGCGCTTCTCGCGCGGCGCCGGCTCCTACGGGGGGCAGGTCGGCGCCCGGGACGGCGGCACCGGGCTGGGCCTGGCCATCGCCCGCTGGGCGGTCGAGCTGCACGGCGGCGACATCCACGTCGTCGACACCGCGCGCGGCTGCCGGATCCGCGTGGCGATCCCCGCCGACCCCGCCGCGGCGGCCGAGGCGGGCAGCGGCCGTGTCTAGCGGGGGCGCGGCCGGCGGGGGCCGCGGCTAGCGGCGGAAGGTGACGACCTCGGCGGACTCGCCGACCGCCTCCTTGGCCGCCGGGAGCAGCGTGCGGCCCGCCCCGTCCGCCAGCAGCGCCCGCGCCCGCAGCACGATCTCCAGGTCGAACCGCAGGTCCGGGTCGAGCAGCTGGTCGCCGAACAGCTCCTCAAGCTGCCGCAGCCGGTAGCGCACCGTCTGCGGGTGGACGTGCAGCCGCATCGCGACCTCGTTGGCGTTGCGGCCGGACTGCAGCCACGCCAGCAGCGTCTCGGCCAGCCGGTCCTGCTGGCCGGCGCGCAGGTGCGCCAGCGGCGCCAGCCGCAGCCGGGCCAGCGACATGATCAGTTCCTCGTCCTGGAACAGGATCAGCGTGGACATGTGCTCGACGCTGCGCACCACGCCGTCGGCCTCGATCACGCCGCGTTCCACGAGGTTGAGCGTCTTGCGGGCCCAGTGGAACGAGCGGGCCGCCTCGGTCACCGGCACCGTCGGGCCCACCACGGCCAGCGAGCCGCTGAGCGCCCGGTCCACCAGCTTGGCCCGGCCCGGCCCGTCCGGGTCGGGGATGATCAGGCTGGGCGTGCGCCGCTCCAGGTCGGCCAGGATGTCGGGCGGCAGCGCCGACTGCCGCGACTTCCCACCGGTCCGGCCGAGCGCCACCGCGGCGACGGTGCGCGGCACCGGCCAGTGCGCGGCGGCGGCCAGGTCGGCGATCGCCTCCAGGGTGGCGGGCGGGTCGGCGAACATCAGGTCGATCAGGCGCTTGCGGCGCCGCTGCATCTCCCCGGCCACCGCCGCCTGGGCCTGCGCGTAGCCTTCGGCGGCGGCCGCGGCCAGCTCGTCCTGGAACAGCATCACGGCCTCGCCGACCGCGCCCAGTGTGCGCGGGGACACGCCCAGGTGCTCGGCGCCCTCGGCCAGGCGCCGCCAGGCCACCACGCCGCCGACCCGCATCGCGGACTGCATGGCGTCCAGGCTGCGGCCCTCCCCGGCCTCGCCGCGGCCGATGGCGCGGAAGAAGTCGGTGACCTGCGCGGCCTCGTGCCCGGGGTCGGCCACCCGGTCGACGAAGTAGTGCAGGACCCGCTCGACCGCCAGCCGCAGGGTGCCCGAGTAGGCCCCGTCGCCGGGCCGGTCGTACTCGCGCACCCGGGTGCGGATCTCCTCGATCATGTCGTCGGCGACCTCGTCCAGGTGGGGCCGCATGTGCTCGGCGAGCTCCCGTGGCAGGTCGGCCCAGGGGCGTCCGTGAGCAGCGGTGGACCCGTCGTCGGCCACGATGTGCCTCCCCGTCGTCCGCGCCCCTCCGTTACCTTCCGGACACGAGGGGCAATTACTCACTTACGCGACCCGTGTGGTGCAAATCATGTCCTGCTGGACACCCGTCCGCCAAGCACCGGTCAGGGTTCGACCAATTTCGGCCAAGCGAAATATGGGTTTGTTACATGGACACCGGGTGTGGGCGCATGCTGTCCCAACGGGGGCGTTCCGTCCGCCTCCAGGGGTAGTTGCCACGTTGGTCAGAACCGGGGCGTGTCACCCGGACCAGGGCACGCCGTCCGGTCGTACGCGACAGGCGGCCGGGGCCGCCGGATGCGGGGAGGTCGGCCGTGCCCACGCCACCCAGACCCACCGGGACCGAGAAGGCGCTGGCCGCGACGGGCCGGGCCGTCGACGACCGCTTCGGCGGCGCCGGGTTCGGCCGCAAGGCGATGCGCAAGGCGTTCCCCGACCACTGGAGCTTCCTGCTGGGCGAGATCGCGCTGTACTCGTTCGCGATCGTCCTGATCACCGGGGTCTACCTGACCCTCTTCTTCAAGCCCAGCATGTCCGAAACCGTGTACAACGGCTCGTACGTACCGCTGCGCGGCGTGCGGATGAGCGAGGCGTACGCCTCCACCCTGCACATCAGCTTCGACGTGCGCGGCGGACTGCTCATGCGGCAGATCCACCACTGGTCGACGCTGATCTTCCTCGGCGCGATCGTCGTCCACATGCTGCGCAACTTCTTCACCGGCGCGTTCCGCAAGCCCCGCGAGCTGAACTGGGTCATCGGCGTGATCCTGTTCATGCTCGTCATGCTGAACGGGCTGTTCGGCTACTCGCTGCCCGACGACCTGCTGTCGGGCACCGGGATCCGGATCCTGGAGGGCGTGATCGAGGCGATCCCGCTGGTCGGCTCCTACCTGCTGATGTTCGTGTTCGGCGGCGAGTTCCCCGGCACCGAGATCATTCCCCGGCTGTACGTCACCCACATCCTGCTGATCCCGGGCATCCTGCTGGCGCTCATCCCGCTGCACGGCGTCGTGCTGACCTGGCGGCAGACCCACACCCAGTTCCCGGGCAAGGGCAGCACCAACACCACCGTGCAGGGCGGCCCGTTCTTCCCGGTGTTCATCGCCAAGACCACCGCGTTCTTCCTGTGGGTGTTCGCGATCACGGCGCTGATGGCCACGTTCTTCCAGATCAACCCGATCTGGCTGTTCGGCCCGTACGACCCCGGCGCGATCAGCGCCGGCTCGCAGCCCGACTGGTACATGGGCTTCCTGGAGGGCTCGCTGCGGATCATGCCGTCCTGGGAGATCAACGCATGGGGCCACACGCTGCCGATGAGCGTGCTGATCCCCGCGCTGGCCATCCCCGGGCTGCTGTTCGTCGGCCTGGCGGTCTACCCGTGGCTGGAACGCTGGGTCACCGGCGACCACCAGATCCACCACCTGCTCGACCGGCCCCGCGACGTCCCGGCGCGCACCGGCATCGGCATGGCCGGCGTGGTGGCCTACGGCTCGCTGTGGCTGGCCGGCGCCAACGACATCATCGCCAAGACCTTCGACATCCCGCTGTTCTGGACGACCTGGTTCTTCCGGTTCGCCTTCCTGCTCGGCCCGATCGCGGCGTTCTCGATCACCTACCGGATCTGCCTCGGCCTGCAGCGCCGCGACCGCGCCCTCCTCGAACACGGTTTGGAGACCGGCATCATCCGCCGTTCGACGACCGGCAAGTACACCGAGATCGAGCAGAAGCTCTCCGACGAGGACCTCGCCGCCATCACCGACCCGCGTCCGCCCGCCGCCCTGCCCATCGGCCGCCCGGAAGGCGACGGCGTCGTGTCGCCCGAGGCCCGCGGGCGCCTGAGCCGGGTCCGCATCGCGCTCAACCGCCGCTTCCGGAGCGACCTGGCGCCCGTCCCGACCCGCGAGCCCGAGGAGGGCGCCCCCGGCCTGCGCCGCACCCTCAAGGAACACGAGAAGCGCTAGCCGCCTCGGCGCGCCCCGCCCTCCCGATGGGCGCGGCCGTCCAGGAGGGGGCCGCGGTCGCCGAAGATCCAGGGGCGGGGGCCGGTGTTGAGGTCGGTCGGGTAGCCCGGGTCGAACTCCACCGCCGCGTCCAGGCGGGCGACGGCGTCCGCCGGCAGGGTGACGCCGAGGGCGCCCAGGTCGTCGCGGAGCTGCGCGGCGTCGCGGGCGCCGATGATGGGGTGCACGGCCGGCGAGCGGGTGCGGACCCAGGCGATCGCGACCTGCGATGCGGTGACGCCCAGCTCCTCGGCCACCTGCCGGACGGCGCGTGCGGCCTTGTGGTCGCGTTCGGTGAGCGAGGCGGGGTCGAGCCTGCCGCCGGACGGGGCACGTCCGGTGTACTTGCCCGACAGCACACCGTGGGCCAGCGCGCCGTAGGTGGCGACGCTCATGCCGTACGCCTCGGCCATCGGCAGCAGTTCCCGTTCGATGTCGCGTTTGAGCAGGCTGTAGGGGACCTGGATGCCCGCGAACGGGGTCCAGTCGCGCCATTCGGCGAGGGTGTTCGCGCGGGAGACGAGCCACGCGGGCAGGTTGGACGCGCCGACGTACAGCACCTTCCCGGCGCGGACGGCGTCGTCCAGCGCGCGCATGGTCTCCTCGATCGGGGTGTGCTCGTCCCAGGCGTGCACCCAGAACAGGTCGATGTAGTCGGTGCGCAGCCGCCGCAGGCTCGCCTCGAGGGACCGGGTGAGGTTCTTGCGGTGGCCGCCGCCCGCGTTGGGGTCCCGGGCGTCGCGGGTCAGCGTGAACTTGGTGGCCAGCACGAACCGGTCGCGGCGGTGCCCCAGGAGGCGCCCGAGCACCTCCTCGCTGTCGCCGTACGCCGAGGCGGTGTCGATGACGTTGCCGCCCGCGTCCGCGTACAGCCCGATCATCTCGTCCGCCTCGTCCGGCCCGGCGAAGGCCATGGCGCCCAGGAACAGCTCCGAGACGCGCAGCCCGGTCGGCCCGAACAGCCGGTCGCGCATCACGCCGCGTCCCCCGGCGGCGCCCGTGTCGATCTCGTCGGCGGTGGAGGTCATGCGTCCACTGTGCGCGGGCGGGCCGGGCGCGGGGAGGCCGGGCCGAGGCTGGCCCCGGCAGGGCCAGGATGCGGCGGCGCGGTCCGTACACTCGGCGCCGTGAGCGACAACGAGCTGGGCGCGTTCCTGCGCAGCCGCCGGGAGGCCGTCACCCCGGGCGAGGTGGGGCTGCCCGCCGGGCCGCGCCGCCGCACGTCCGGACTCCGGCGCGCCGAGCTGGCCACCCTCTCCGGGGTGAGCGTCGATTACCTGACGCGGCTGGAACAGGGCCGCGACCGGCACCCGTCGCCGCAGATCCTGGCCGCGCTCGCCGACGCGCTGCGGTTGTCCGTCGACGAGCGCGTGCAGCTCCGCGACCTGGCCAAGGCGGCCTCCGGCGTCGACGCCCTGTGCCCCGGGTCCGTGCCGCCCGAACGGCGGGTGCGGCCCACGATGCGGGCGCTGCTGGACCGGCTGGACTCCACCCCGGCGGTGCTGCTCAACCGGCTCGGCGACATCCTGGCCCACACGTCCTCCTACGAGCGCCTCGCCGGGCCCATCGGCCTGCTGGACGGCGGGCCGCCGAACCAGCTCCGGTTCGTGTTCACCGACCAGCGGGCCCGCGCCGCCTACCCCGACTGGGACCGCGTCGCCGACGAGCGGGTCGCCGCCCTGCGGGCCGGTTCCTCCCCGAACGACCCGTACTTCGCCCACCTCGTCGACGAGCTGACCGTCCTGGCCGGAGCGCCCTTCACCCGGCGGTTGCAGGCCCCGCCGACCCCTCCGCGCCGCACCGGCGTCGAACGCCTCGTCCACCCCGAGGCGGGGGAGCTGCGGCTGTCCTACGAGACGCTCGACTCCGAGGGGCAGCGCCTGGTCGTCCACCTCCCCGCCGACGACGCCACCTCCGCCGCCCTGGACCATCTCGCCCACCGCCCCGGTGCCCTGCACGCGGTAAGGGGCTAGCGTCTTGGCCAGAACCGGCGGCCGCGCCGTCGCGTCTACCCAGATGCGCAACGCCTGACGGGAGGGTGCCATGCCGCTGCCACAAGGCCACCTGTGGGGTGTCTCCGACTTCACCTTCCTGAAGGTCGCCGCGATCCTGGGCGTGCTGTCCGTCGTGGTCGCGGGCGTCGTGCGCTTCAGACTGCGGCGCGGCCACCCGCCGACGCGGCCGCTGCACCCGTACGAGGTCGCCTACCTCACCGGCGGCGGCCGCCACGCCATCGCGGCGGTGCTGCTCTCGCTGCGTCTGGACGGCGCCATCCGGGCCGACCACCCCGGCGGCGACCTGCGCGTCACCGGCGAGCGGCGGTCGGCGAACACGCCGCTGGACGAAATCGTGCACGAGGCCATCCGCAGCCGCGAGGCCCGGACGGTGGCGGGGGTGACCGCGCATGAGGCCGTCCAGGAGGCGATCAAGGGCCTGCGCGACGGCCTGGTCCGGCAGGGCATGATCATGGACGAGCGGGGCCGCCGCCTGGCCCGGCTCGCCGCCGTGCCGGTGTTCCTGGTGTGCGGCGTCAGCATGGCCCGCCTGGCCTGGTACATAGCCGAGCACAAGTGGTTCGACGGCCCCTCCGTCCCGTTCGGCGGGGTCTTGGCCGTGCCGCTGGTCATCGCGCTGCTGGTCGTGTACGCCCTGGTGCAGGGTGGCACCGAGAAGACCCGCGCCGTCAAGGCCGCCCTGAACGACACCCGGCAGCGGCACGGCCACCTGGACCCGCGCGTGTTCCCCGCCTGGTCCACCTACGGAACCCCCGCGGCCGCCATGGGCGTGGCCCTGTTCGGCACAGCCGCCCTGATGAGCATCGACCCGATGTTCTCGCAGGCCGCAGGGCTGGGACGGCTCATGCAGATGGCGGGGGCGGCGTCGTCGTCGGGCGGCATCGGCTACTCGGGACCGTCGTGCTCGTCCTCCGCGTCGGTCTGCTCGTCCAGCGGCTGCAGCGGCGGCAGTTCCTGCGGCAGCTCCTGCGGCAGCAGCTGCGGATCGTCCTGCGGCAGCGGCGGCAGCTGACAACCTGTCCGCGCGCGAGAAGCGGTCATTTTCTGACCGCTTCTCCTGCGACTCTGGTCGCCGAGGTGAACCGAGCCCCCGAGGAGCCGCCATGCCCGCCGGTGCGACCGTCCTCGACACCCGTGCGCTCAACCGCGCGACGCTCGCCCGGCAACTGCTGCTCGACCGCGCCGACCTGCCGGTGCCGGACGCCGTCGCGCACCTGTGCGGCCTGCAGGCGCAGGAACCGCAGGAACCGTTCGTCGGGCTGTGGTCGCGATTGCGCGCCTTCGACCCGGCGGCGCTGTCGGACCTGCTGACCGGGCGGCGCGTGGTGCGCACCCACCTCATGCGCCGGACCGTCCACCTGGTCACCGCCGACGACGCGCTCGCCTGGCGGGCCCGGCACGACCCCATGCTGCGCCGGCGGGTGCTCGGGGTCTACCGCCGCGAACTCAACGGGATCGACCTGGACGAGCTCGCGGCGGCGGGACGGGCGGTGATGGCCGACGGCGAGCCCCGCACGACGGCCGAGCTCACGCGGACGCTCGCCGACCGCCGGCCCGCGCTGCGGCCGCGGGTGCTGGGCGAACTCCTGGTCACCGCCCTCCTCCCGACGGTGCAGACGCCGCCGCGCGGGCTGTGGCGCGCGAAAGGCGGCGTGCGCAGCGTGCTGCTGTCGTCCTGGCTGGGACGCGAGATCGATCCCCCGGCCCCGGACGGCACCGACCCCGTCGGGCAGACGCTGGTGCGGCGCTACCTGGCCGCGTACGGGCCCGCCGCCACGGCCGACCTGCGCGCCTGGTGCGGACTGGCCGGGCTGCCGGCGGCGGTGGCGGCGATACGGGACGAGCTGGTCTCCTTCCGCGACGAACGCGGCCGGGAGCTGCTGGATCTGCCCGACGCGCCGCGTCCCGACCCCGACACGCCCGCCCCGGTGCGGTTCCTGCCCGCGTTCGACAACGCGATCCTCGGCTACCACGACCGGGGCCGGATCATCGACGACGCCCACCGCGGCCTGTCGGTCGCCGGGGCCCGCGTCGTCCTGGTCGACGGCCGCGTCTCCGCCACCTGGACCGTCACGGCCGACACCGTGACCGTCACGCCGCTGCGCCGCCTCACCCGGGCCGAGCACGCCGCCGTCGCCGAACAGGGGAGCGAGCTGGCGGCGTTCCTCTCCGACGGCGACAGCGACCGCGTGGAGATCGCCGCGCCTCAGTGAGCGATGGGGTTGCCGGGGTCGTCCAGCCAGACCTGCTGCCCGTCCGGGGTCACCGTGAGGCCGAAGCGTTCGAGATCGGGGCGTCCCCAGCGGATCCACTGGAAGTAGGCGGCCTCGGCCTCGTCCCACAGGCGCCGGTCGCCGGCCTGCTCCACGGCGAACTCGTCCTCGCCGGGGACGTAGTCCACCGAGGCCCAGGAACCTCCGGGGCCGGTGGCCTCCAGCAGCCACAGGGTGGCCTCGCCCGTGGGTTCGGGGTCGTACACCAGGTCGGCGCGCACGCCCGGGACGAGGGCGGACATGGCGGCCTCCAGCCCGCCGCCGGGGGTGTGCCAGAGCAACCGGGGGTCCAGGCGTGTGGTGGACGCCGCGGCGTCTTTGACCGCGGCGACCCACTCGCCCATGGGGGTGGTGCGGTGGCCCTGTTGGGACCGCAGCATCATGAACCCGGCCGCCCCGGCGAGACGTCCGGTCGCCACCCCGTCGGGAAGCACGTCGAGGCGGACCCGGTACCCGTAGGAGAAGTCCGGCATCCAGGGGAACACCAGGGCGCCGCCCGGACGGGTCTGCCGCACCCACGCGTAGGGCAATTCGGTGACGCCGCACGTCACGTGCACGAGATCGAACATTTCCTGTTCGGGGAGGCAGGTGACGGCGTCTCCGGTGATCAGGGTCGGGCGGACACCGAGCGCCTCCAGGTTCGCCGCCGCCTGCCGGGCCGCCTGCTCGTCGATCTCCACGGAAACCACGTTGTGGGCGCCGACCCGTTCGCTCAGCAGGGCGGCGGTCCAGCCCGTGCCCGTTCCGACGTCCAGCGTCCGTTGACCGCCGATCGGGTGCAGCAGTTCCAGGAAGGGCAGCACGATGTTCGGCGCCGACAGCGACGAGACGGGAGCGCGCGGCTCGTCGTCGCCGAACCGGGTGAGGATGGCCGCGCCGGGGTCGTACACCGCCTGCCACCAGCCCGCGGGGTCCTCCCGGACGTCGATCTTGTGCCGCGGACCGCCGAGCGGCGCGGCCCACGCCACCGGCGGGGCGAACAGGTGCCGGGGAACCGCGTGGAGTACGGCGCGCCAGGAGTCGTCCGCCAGATCGCCCCGAGCGACGAGCTGATCGACCAACGCGTCGATTCGTGCGTCCACGTCCATCACTTACCTCGTTTCCCGCTTCCTTTGCCGGGGTCCGCCGGTGGAATCGGGCGCCCCTTCTGCTGGCCGTCGCCCTGGCTCTCCTTCTGGTCCTTGTCCTCGTGCTTTCCCATCGTCATCCTCCTTGCCGTCGCACTTCTCCGCCACCGCTCCCCGGCGGCTTTTACCTGCGTTGCGTTCCTGCGCCCACCAGCGCACGCCACCATTTCAGGACGGTCCTGCGCCGCACGCCGCGCGGCGTCATCCACACCCTGGCCTCCCCCGCCCCGGCCTCGATGCGCCTGATCGCGTACGCGCCGCCGACCGTGACGAGCTCGTACGACACCGGGCCGCACAACGAGCATGTGGACTCCAGCACCCGCGCCCGCTCCGGCGCCCACATCCGGTACCAGTGCATTTTCAGGGCCCGCACGCGCATCGGATGGACATGGATTCCACCGCACGCCCCCGTGACGCCCCGCCGCCCCTTTCCGGCGCCTCCCCTCCGCACCTGCGGACGATCATTCATCGACGGCCCGCCCATTCTCCGGATATGCGCGATCCAGGCGGCGGGCTGCTCCGGGTCATCGGCCTCCAGCAGCCGATACAGCGGCGGCGGCAAATAGGCCCAATAGCTCCCCGTGGCGTTCCCGTACCAGGTGAGCACGCCGGTGCCCGCGAACCTCCTCTGGACGTCCTCCGCCAGCGCGTGGCACACCGCGTCGCGGCTCATCGCGAGCAGGCCTTCCACAACGCCCTGTCGATGAGAGCGGCCGTCTCCTCCACGTCGGTGACCGACCCGACCGCCCAGCCGCCCTCCCATCGGAACCGGCCACCGTTGCAGGTGACGACCTTCTCCCGCCCGTCGGGCGCACGCACCGTCAGGCAGCCGCCGCACACCCGGGTCTGACGTCCCCGCTTGCCCAACGCCCGCGCCAGACGTCGCAGCAGGATCTCGGCGTCACCACGGGCGATGATCTCCAGCGCCGCCCGCAGCGCCTCGAAGGTCGCCGCCCGCACCTGCGTGACCGCCAGCGCGGAAAGCCGCAAGCCATCCGCTCTTTCGGCCGACCACCCGTCGCCGTCATGGGTGATGAGCCACCCGGGAAAGTCCCGCCGCAGCGAGCCCGCGCCGTTCACTCGCCGACCTCGCGCAGCACGTACATGACACGCTCCGCGACCCCCGCCACCTCACCCACCGCCCCGATGCCCTGCCCCCACGGCCACCGGAACACCTCCCCGTCACAGACGACGTCGTCGTTGAGCCGGGGTTGCTTCGGGTTCCTCACGCGCAGCGCGACCCGGCGGTCGGTCCTGCGGATGTCTGCCTTCCAGCCACGACTGATCAGCTCGTGGCGCAACTCCTCAAGGTGGGCCACTGCGTCGTGCACAACCCCCGGCAGCTGTGGCATCTCGGCGAACGTGTCCACCAGCCGGGGCGGTATCTCCTCCGCCATCGCCGGTCCAACCGACTGGACGAACTCAGACTCCACCGGCAGTCCTCCTCTTTCTGATCGCTTGATCCGCCCGCCCTGACAGCCGACCCGACGTGATCGACTGCCGCTTCTACTGCGGGCCCGAATCACTGAACTGTTTCCATCCTCATTGGGCCTGGTGGTGGAGGGTGAGGATCGCCTG